>VFZS01000370.1 GCA_016871095.1 Acidobacteriota bacterium | reverse complement strand
CCGCGACGCGGCGCGTTACATAGGAGCGCTGGATGGCAACTGGCGCGTCATCCACCACGTGGAACTGGGCGGCGGGGGCAACACCGGCTCGCTGTTGCGCACCCTGCCCAGGTTTTGAGGCAGAAGGGCGGGGGGAGAGGTCAGGCGTGGCATTCGCTGTGCTAGGATACAGGCAGGATTCGGAGAATCACGGTGGGGACGAAGCAGCAAATACTCAGGGCCATCGAGGAACTGCCCGAGGATGCGAATGTTGAGGATGCCCTCGATCGCCTGTATCTGCTCTACAAGATCGAACGAGGTCTGAGCCAGGCGGACCGCGGTGAGCTGGTCAGCCCAGAAGAAGTCCGCCAGCGCATGGCGAAATGGCTGAGGTAAGATGGACGCCGCAGGCGGTCGAGGATCTCGAGGCCATTTGCCTGTTCATTGCGCGGGACGCCCCTCAGGTGGCGGCGCTGTTCGCCGACCGGGTGATGCGGGCCACGGATCGTCTGGCGGAGAACCCACGTTTGGGAAGAGTCGTGCCGGAGTTTGGGTTGCAGGACCTGAGGGAGCTGGTCGTGGGATGCTACCGAGTGATCTACCGGATCCGGCGCGACCAGGCTCAAGTGCTCACAGTCCACCATGGGGCTCGGCTCCTTGAGGCCAGGGGCGTGGAGCGTGACACTTGACAGGGCCCCGCAGGCCCCAGCCGGCGTCGTGGCGCGGCTGAGGCGTTAGGCGGACAGGCCGGGCGCAAGAGGGGCGCTGGAAGACGCCGGTCAGGGGGCCGGGGCCCAGAGGGCGCCCCGGCTCAGGGGAGCCGTCCCCCAGGCGGCCAGAGCGGCACGCCGAGCTCCCATCCCAGCGGTCATAATGTAGGCTTGACTCTCAAGCCATGAAGAAGATTCTCGGACACCTGATGTGGGCGGCCGTGTCGGTGACGGCGGCCCTTGCTCTGGGGGGCATCGCCCTCAACCGCGGCGAGCCGATCAACAGCCTGTGGCTGGTGGTCGCCTCCGTTTGCACCTACCTGATCGGATTCCGCTTCTACGGCAAGTTCATCGCCGCCAAGGTGATGGTCCTGGACAACGACCGGGCCACACCGGCCGAGCGGCTGCGCAACGGGCACGACTTCGAGCCCACCAACAAGTGGATCCTGTTCGGGCACCACTTCGCCGCCATTGCCGGGCCGGGGCCGCTGGTGGGGCCGGTGCTGGCCGCGCAATTCGGCTACCTGCCGGGGACGCTGTGGATCATCATCGGCGCGGTGCTGGGAGGCTGCGTGCAGGACTTCATCATCCTGTTCTGCTCGATGCGGCGAGACGGCAAGTCGCTGGGGCAGATGGCGCGCGAGGAGATCGGCAAGGTGGGCGGTGTGACAGCGCTGCTGACGGTGCTGTGCATCATCATCATCCTGCTGGCGGTGATCGCGCTGGTGGTGGTGAACGCCCTCAAGGGCAGCCCCTGGGGGACGTTCACGATCGCCGCCACCATGCCCATCGCGGTGTTCATGGGACTGTACCTGCGCTACTGGCGGCCCGGTAAAGTGCTGGAGATCTCACTCATCGGGTTCGCGCTGGTGGTGCTGAGCATCTTCGGAGGGCAGTGGGTGGCGGAATCGGCCACGCTGGCGCCCATTTTCACCCTGTCGGGCGTGGCGCTGGCCATCTCGGTGGTCATCTACGGGTTCTTCGCCAGCGCGCTCCCCGTTTGGCTGCTGCTGGCGCCGCGCGACTACCTGAGCACCTTCGTGAAGCTGGGGGTGGTGTTCATGCTGGCCATTGGCATCGTGCTGGTGCGGCCGCAGCTTGAGCTGCCCGCCTTCACCCGCTTCACCGACGGCACGGGGCCTATCTTCGCCGGCGCCATCTTCCCCTTCTGCTTCATCACCATCGCCTGCGGGGCCATCTCCGGGTTTCACTCGCTAATATCGTCGGGCACCACGCCCAAGATGATCGCCAAGGAATGGCACGCCTGGCCGGTGGGCTACGGCTCCATGGCGCTGGAGAGCTTCGTGGCCATCATGGCCATGATCGCCGCCTGCGCGCTACAGCCGGGCGTATACTTCGCGGTGAACTCGCCGGCCGGGGTGGTGGGCGGAACCCATGAAGCCGCGGTGGCGACCATCAGCGGATGGGGCTTCCCGGTGACGGTCCAGGACATGACCACGCTGGCCGCCGATGTCGGCGAGCAGGACCTGTTCCACCGCACCGGCGGCGCGCCGTCGCTGGCCCTGGGCATGGCCCACATCTTCGCCAGCACCGGAGGCGGGCGCGCCATCCTGGGCTTCTGGTACCACTTCGCCATCATGTTCGAGGCGTTGTTCATCCTCACCATCATCGACGCGGGAACGCGGGTGGGCCGCTTCATGTTGCAGGACGTGCTGGGACACGTGTGGAAGCCGCTGGGCCGGACGTCCTGGATACCCGGCGTGATCTTCACCAGCGCGGCCATCGTGCTGGCCTGGGGGTATTTTCTGTACCAGGGCGTGGTGGACCCGCTGGGCGGCATCAACTCGCTGTGGCCGCTGTTCGGCATCGCCAACCAGTTGCTGGCCGCGGTGGCGCTGTGCGTGGCCACCACCATTCTGGTGAAGAGGCACCGCGCCCGCTACATGTGGATCACCTGCACTCCCCTGGCCTGGCTGGTCACGGTGACCTTCACCGCGGGCTACCAGAAGATCTTCTCTCCCTGGCCGCGCCTCGGGTTCCTGGCGCAGGCCGCCCAGTTGAGCGCCAGCGGGGCGACGGATGCCGCCACCAAGGCGCTGATCTTCAACGCGCGCCTGGACGCGGTGGTGTGCGGCGTATTCCTGGTGCTGGTGACCACCATCCTGATCGACTCGATCCGGGTCTGGGTGGGGATCCTGCACGGCACGCGCGAGGCCCGGACCAGCGAGACTCCGTTTGTGCTCTCGCGCTTGCGGCCGGAGGAGATATGAAGCGCCTCAGGAAAGCCGGCCGGCTGCTGCTCGCGCTGTTGCGTGAGCTGGGTGACGAGAACGCCTACCGGCGGCATCTGGCCGCGCACGGCAAGGAGCACTCGCGCCAGGAGTGGCAGAAGTTCTCACAGGAGAGGTTACGCTGGAAGTTCGTCCATCCCAAGTGTTGCTGAGGTCACGAATGCGCCGGACTTTGCCTTTTGCCCTTTGTCTCTTGCCTTTTGCCTTGGCCGCGCAATCCGCGCCGCCAGGACCGCTTGCTGACGCGCGCGGCTCGGAACAGAGCCGCGACCGCCAGGGAGCGGTTTCGGGCGTCGTGCGGCAGCCCCCCAAGACCCGCACCGACAACGTGAAGGAAGTCCTTCACGGCGCCGAGATCGTCGATCCGTACCGCTGGCTGGAGGACCAGAAGAGCCCCGAGACCCGCGCCTGGATTGACGCGCAGAACCAGTACACCCGCTCGCTGCTGGATCCCCTGCCCGGGCGCGCGGAACTGGAGAAGCGCCAGGCCGCGCTGATGAAGATCGACACCACCAGCATGCCGCGGGCGCGGGGTGGGCGCTACTTCTTCACGAAGCGCCGCGCCGACCAGGAGCAGTCCGTGTTGTTCATGCGGAGGGGCCTGAGCGGCAAGGACGAGATGCTCGTGGATCCGCACCCCATGAGCGCCGACCGCACGACCTCGGTGATGTTTCGGGGCTTCTCCAAGGACGGCACGCTGGCCGCTTACGCCATCCGCCAGGGCGGCGAGGATGAGGTGGCCATCCGCTTCCTGAATGTGGACACCCGCAAGGAGCTGCCCGACGTGCTGCCCAAGGCCCGCTACGGCGGTCTCTCGATGAAGCACGACAAGAGCGGCTTCTACTACAGCCGCCGCAACCCGGATGGCTACCGCCTCTACTATCACGGCCTGGGCGCGGCCTCCGATCCGGAGATCTTCGGGAAGGGATACGGACCGGAGTGGGGCGTCAGCGGCGTCATCTCCGAAGACGGGCGCTACCTGGTCATACACACCGTCAGGGGCAGCGCGGCGGACGACTGTGAGATCTACGTCCAGGACCTGGCCCGCGGCGGCCCCATCGTCCCCATCGTCAGGGGCATTCAGGGACGCTTCTTCGGCGAGGCGGCCGGCGACACGCTGTATGTGCACACCAACTGGCAGGCGCCCAAGGGCCGCGTCCTGGCCATCGACTTGAAGAGCCCGGCGCGCGAGAAGTGGCGCGAGGTCATCCCCGAGAGCAGCGCCGTCATCGACGGCGTCTCGCTGGCCGGCGGCCGGCTCTTCGTCAACTACCTGGAGAACGTGCGCTCGAGCCTGCGCGTCTTTTCCGCCGAGGGCCAGCCACTGGGCGAGATCCCTGTGCCTGCGCTAGGTTCGGTCAGCGGCATGAACGGCGACTGGGACCGCGACGAGGCGTTCTACAGCTTCTCTTCCTTCCACATCGCCGGCGCCATCTACCGCTATGAAGTCTCCACCGGAAAGCAGAGCGTGTGGTGGAAGCCGAACATCCCCGTCAACAGCGAGGACTTCGAGGTGAAGCAGGTCTGGTACGAGTCCAAGGACGGAACTCGGGTGCCCATGTTCCTGCTCCACCGTAAGGGGGTCAAGCTGGACGGCGAGCGGCCCACGCTGCTGACCGGTTACGGCGGCTTCAACATGAGCAACACGCCGGGCTTCCGCGCGGCCGCGGTGCTGTGGGCCGAGCGGGGCGGCGTGTACGCCGTGGCGAACCTGCGCGGCGGAGGAGAGTTCGGCGAGGAGTGGCACAAGGCGGGCATGCTGGACCACAAGCAGAACGTCTTCGACGACTTCATCGCCGCCGCCGAGTGGCTTGTCGCCAACCGCTTCAGCAAGCCCGCGCGCCTGGCTATCCAGGGGGGCTCCAACGGTGGGCTGCTGGTCGGCGCCGCGATGACTCAGCGCCCGGAGCTGTTCGGCGCGGTGGTGTGCACCTACCCCTTGCTGGACATGGTGCGCTACCACAAGTTCCTGCTGGCTCGCCTGTGGGTGCCCGAGTACGGCTCCGCCGAGAATCCCGAGCAGTTCAGGTACATTCACGCCTACTCGCCCTATCACCGCGTCAGACCCGGCACGAAGTACCCCGCGGCGCTGTTCGTAACGGGCGATTCCGACACGCGCGTGGATCCGCTGCACGCCCGCAAGATGGCCGCCCTGGTGCAGGCCGCGACCGGGTCGGACAAACCCGTGCTGCTGCTCTATGACACGAAGACCGGCCACTCCGGTGGTATGCCGGTCTCCAGGCAGATCGAGGACGGAACCGATATCTTGAGTTTCCTGTGGTCCCAAGTGGGAGCTGCCAGATGAGAACCCGCACCCATATCCTTTTGCCTGTTGTCCTTTGCCTCTTGCCTTTTGCCTTGGCCGCCGCGCCGCCCGCGCCCCTGCCTTCCTTGCGCGAACAGGCCGAGATCCAGCAGCAGTGGCTCAAGGCCCGCCTGGAGCGGGTGTTGCCGCAGCTCATGCGCAAGCACGGCGTCCAACTGTGGCTGGTCATCTGCCGCGAGTACAACGAGGACCCGGTGTTCTTCTCGCTGGTGTCTCCGACCACGCTGTCGGCGCGCCGCCGCACCATCTACGTGTTCTTTGATGGCGGCGAGGCCAAAGGCTTCGAGCGGCTGGCGCTGGGCGGCGGCTCGAACGGCGGGCTGTACACCGTCTACCGCGACCCCGATTCACCGCAGCGCGAGATCTACGGCGACGCGCAGTGGCAGGTGCTGCGCAAACTCATCGAGGAGCGCAAGCCCGCCACCATCGCGGTGAACATCTCCCACACGCACGCCTTCGCCGACGGCCTCTCGGCAGGCGAGCGCGAGAAACTCGACGACGCCCTGGGCCCCGTGTGGAGCCGGCGCCTGGTGCGGGCCGAGAACCTG
>VFZS01000369.1 GCA_016871095.1 Acidobacteriota bacterium | reverse complement strand
TTTACGTAGTTCTCCGGATTGTTCGCGGCGTCCCAGTATTGCTGCCCGTGCAGCTTGTTCCAATCCACCTTCAGTGACGCCTCAAACTTCTCCTTCAGGATCTGCCCGATTTCGGAAAGGCCGATCGCCAGCGCCTGCCCCGTAGTGTACTGCGGGTAGGACACCGGCGTTATGCCCACATCTTCCGCGCGCACCACGCCAACCACATTCAGGTGGCTGTCGTGGATGGCCGCGTAGGAACCCTCGACGTAGCTGATGCCATAGTGGTTCACATGAAGCCAATGATCGAACTTCTCAGGCGTCATGGTGCCGCCAAAGTAATCGTCTCGCAGAGCACTGGCGCCGCTGTCATGAGGTTCCATGCCGATCATGAAGTGGATCTCACACTTCAACCCTGACGGGTCACGCAGCGCGGCCGGGTTGTTCAGCGCGTAACTGTAAGGACTCAACTGCTGCGGGCCGCGCAGCGAGCCCAGCCCCGCCGGCCCGGCCAGCGCCGCCGAGGCCGCCGGCAGCAGCGCCAGGGCCGCTTGCTGGTCCTGCTCCCCGAGCAGCACGCTCGCCAGATCCAACGGATCCGGGCTGATGAACCGCCCCACCACCGGATCGTAGTAGCGCGCGCGCATGAAATACAGGCCCGACTCGCCGTCATACTCCCGGCCCGCAAAGCCATGCGGATTCACGACGCTCTGGCACGGCTGCGTGCGCCCGAAGGAATCGTAACTGTAGGAACAGACGCTGTTGCCGGCGGCGTCCGTCAACTGAACCACGTTCCACTGCCCGTCCTGGTGATAGAAGTATGCCTGCCCGCCGCGCTCCATCATCAGCGGCTCGTCAACGCCGGTTCCATGCGCGTAGCGGGCCAGCATGCCGCCGCTTGCGTCCAGCGCCAGCAGGATCGAGGAGAAATCGTAGAGGTACGCGGTCACCGCGCCGTTGACGTTCTTCTCGATGCGCCGCCCCAGCGGGTCGTACTTGTAGGTGACCACGGCGCCGTCCGGCAGGTCGATGCGAACGAGTTGGCTGGCGCCGTTCCAGGTGTAGGCGGTGACCCCGCTCGCCGTGGTCTTTTGCGTGAGGTTCCCGTTCTTGTCATACGCATAGGTGACGCCCCCGGCGCTGAGCAGACGGCCCGCGGCGTCGTAGGTGTAATTGCCCTCGCTGGCGGTTTCGAGCCGGTTTCCCGCCGCGTCGTAGCGATAGCTTTCCGCAGCCAGTGACGGATGCGTGGCCGCGACCAGACGGTCCAGCGCATCGTACTGATAGGCGTGCGCACCGGCGGCGTCGCTGACCGCCACGGTATTGCCGGTCGCGTCGTAGGCATAGGCGAACGTCGCCAAGGGCGCGGGCGCGTCGGGGACCCCATGAAGGAGCGAAGTGAGGCGCCCCGCAGCGTCGTACTGCGAGTCCGCCACCGCGCCATTCGAGTACGAGAGACGCGTGCGCCGCCCGAGCGCATCATACTCGAAGGCCGCCGTGGCCCCGGCCGGATTCTGGAACCACACCAGCCGGCTGTTGGTGTCCCAGGCATACAGGAACAACCCGCCCTCGGAATCCGTCAGCGACGTGCGCCGGCCCAGCCGGTCGTAGCCGTAGGTGAGGGTCTTGTTGAAGCGCGAATCCGTGAAGGTCCGCAAGCGGTTCAGCGCGTCGTAGGTGAAGGTGTAGGCGACGTGCTGGTTCGACGCGCTCACCAGGTTGTTGCTGGCATCGTAGACGAAGCGCGTCTCGGCCCTGTCGGTGTAGAGGCGGCGTGTGATGCGCCCGGCAGCGTCGCGCTCGAAGGTCACCAGGTTCCCGCTGGCGTCGCGCTTGGACGCCAGGCTCCCTTGCGCGTCATAGCCATATTGGGTGCTGCTGCCCAGCGCGTCGGTGGACGATACCAGCCGGTCGAGGAAGTCATAGGTCTGGGAGCGCGCCCGCCCGGCGGGGTCGCGGAACGCCGTCAGGTTCGCCGTGGCCGAGCAGCCGCAATCCGGCGTGGCATAGGCGTACTCCGTCACTTGGCCCAGGGCATCGGTCACTTGCGTCAAGTGGTTCAGGACGTCGTAGCGGAACGTCGCCGTGCGTCCCGCGTAGTCGGCGACTTTGACGAGGCGTCCGTCACGGTCGTAGGTCCTGCCGGCCGTGCGGCCCAGCGGGTCGGTCTGCCTCACCAGCCGTCCCAGCGCGTCGTATTCGAGCCACACTTCGCCACCCAGCGGGTCCACGGCGTGCGTCAGACGCTTCAGCCGGTCGAACTCCCGCTTGCTCACGTTGCCCAGCGCGTCGCGCACCGAGGTCACATTGCCCACTTCGTCGTAGGTGAAGGTGACCATGTTCCCCTCGGGGTCCGTGCGCGCGGTCAGGTTCCCCGCGCTGTCCCAACTGAAGCGCGTCTCCACTCCCTGGGGCTTCACCGCGCGCGTCAGGTTTCCGCGCGCGTCGTACTCGAACTCGGTCTCGTTGCCCGCGGCGTCCCGCACCGAGCTCACCAGGTTGAACTTCCCCTCATACGTGAAGCGCAGGACGCGCCCCAGCGGATCGGTCACGGAGGTGAGGTTCCCCGCAGCGTCGTACGAGTAGCGCGTGGTGTACCCGGCTGCGTCGGTCTGCGACTCGATCTTGGCTTGAGCGTTGTAGACGCTCTCCAGGTAGCTCCCGTCCGGCCGCGCGATCTTCACGACGCTACCCAGCGAGTTGTACTGGTAACTCGTCAGCAGCCCTCGCGCGTCGATCACATGCGTTTCATTCCGCATGGGCAGATAGACGAAACTGGTATTCTGCCCACCCGGCAGCGTCACCCGCGCCACCTTGCCATTGGCGTAATACTGGAAGCTGGTTACAGCGCCCTCCGCCGTGGTGAAGCTCTTGAGCAGATGGTTGAATATGCGATCAGTATAGTAAGCATAGGCGGTCCGCCCGCCGCCCGCATTCGTCACAGCGGACAGGCGCCCCGCCGCATCGTACTCGTATGTCACCCGCCGGCCGGTGAAATCCTCCAGCGCCGTGATCCGGCCCCGGCTGTCGTAACTCAGCGTCACTGCCCGGCCGGCCCGGTCCGTGATCCGCTGAAGCCGCTCGGCTTCGTAAGCGAACTGAAGCGCGTTCTGGTTCCGGTCGGTTATGCTCTGGAGCGCGCCGCGCGCGTCGAAGCGGGTCTCGAGGCCGTGCTTGGTGCGCAGCAAGTACCCCGGTGCGTCCTTGCTGAGCGTCAGGTAGTAGCCCGGCGGGGAGACGAAGGCCCCGCCGACCAGCCGGAAGGTGAGCGTCGTGCCGCTGCCCTCCTGCATGACAATCGAGCCGGCGCTCTCCTTGAGCGAGACCTGGAAACTGTGCCTCCAGCCTGGGCCGAGCGGCCCATCCGCCAGGTTCAGGCTGTTGTAGGTGCGCTGGAAGATGATGCTTGAGCCTTGCGTGGCCAGTGTGTAGTCGGTGACCTGCTCGAACAGGTTGCCGTTGGCCACGTTCACCGGGTCCGAGCAGGTGGTGTTCTGGGTCTGCTGGGGATTGCCCACAGCTCCCGGCTCGTTCTGCGGCGGCCGCGGCGGCGGCGGCGTATTGCCGGTGTCGCCGCCGGGCGAAAGCAGCGCGAAGTCGAAGATCACGTAATTGAAGTTCCAGTTCGGGTACTCCTCGATCCAGCCAGTCCCCCTCCAGGAGCCGATGGTGAGCGGGCGCTGCGGGATGGTCACCGTGGCCCCGTCGCCGAGGATCCCCCGCAAGGCCTCCCTGACCGCTTGCGGAACCTCCAGCGCCGCCAGCTCCGCCGCGGGGCTGTCCCGGGTGATGACCCGGATGGGCACGTTCTCCCGAATGGCCGCTTGCAGGATCTTGATGGTCGAGACCGACGGGATCATCACCAGCTCTTCCCAGATCTCGTGCTCGAGCACCGAGATGCCGTCGTTGTGAAGCTGCCAGGCGCTCTTGATGACCGGGTCGTTGTGATCGGAGCGGTTCAGGTCCACGAAGGGCAGGCAGGTGGGCCAGGCATGGATTTGCAGGCGCCCAGGCGTCACCACGAAGGGGCGGTCGAACAGGTTCTGCGGCTCCAGCGAGGCGAAGGTGATGGCGTTGCCGACTTCGTCGTCCGGATAGAAGCGCACTTGCAGCGGATCGCCCACGCGCTGCTCGTCCAGTTCGACGCGGTGCAGGTAGCGGAGAGCGGCGATCTCCAGCAGCCGCCGCGTGGCCTCGGCCGTGGAGGCCGCGGGCAGCCGGCTCAGGAAGCTGGAGATCCGGCTGGATAGCACCTCCTCACTGACCAGGTGAGCTCCCAGGACCAGCGCCGCCGTCTCTCCCGCCGTGAACATGTGCCGGTTGGTGTTCACATATGGGGTCACGTCCTGCACCGGTGGCAGATGGTTCACTTTCAGGTCCAGGATCGTGCCCATGGCAATGGCCGTCTTGCCGGTGGCGATGACTTGGTCCCCCAGCCGGAATTCCGGCAGCAGGTTCACCAGCGCCGCGGGAGTGTTCTCGACCCCGCCAAACGCCTGCGCCACTTGCCGGTCGGCGCTGGTGGCCGGGTTGAACGACAGCGTGATGGGCTGGAGCACCACTTCCGGCAGCACCAGGTCCACATTCAAGTACGTGACCGTGCCGAAGTACTGCGCCAACGTGAGCCGGATCCGGTGCTGGCGCAGCGCGGGCACTTCCGAAGCCCGATAGTGGAGCTTCACCACCGGGTACTGGTGCTCCCTCGCCGGAGGAGGCGGCGGAAGCAGAGTGCCCACATACGGCACCTCGTTGAATCCCCGTCCCGGATACTTCTTGTGGAACTCCGCGCGCAGCGCGTCCAGGTACGGCTCGCTGGGCGGCACCGGCTTGAGCGCCTTCAGGTACGCCATGCGGTCGTAAACCGGGCGCGTGAGCAGGATGCCCGGCTGGAAGCTCCTCCGCTTCAGCGCCGGATCCATAACCATCCAACGCTTCTCGCCGCCGGTCTCGATATACGCCTCCACCCAGGCTCGCGTGGCCACCGCGCGGTCTTGCTGCACCGACGGGAACAGCAGGAAATCCTCGAAGCGGCTCAACAAGCTCAGGATCAGCGTTTCGTCCTTCACGCCCATCCACTCGCGCACGTCTTTGCGGGGCATGGAGACGTCGGCGGAGACGTACCGCGCCGGGATACCGGCCGCCCGCAGCAGCGCGATCAGCAGCGTAGCCTGGTCGAGATCGGTTCCCCGGCCCGAGAGCAGCACCGCCTGCGAGTTCTGCATCTGCCCCATAGCGGGCAGGTACTCCACATTGGTCGCCACCCAGTTGTACAGCGCGGTGGCATCCTTGCCGAGCTCCGCGGCCTTGGCCCGGATCTCCGGCGTCAGCAGCACCGTCTTGCTCTCGGCCAGGTCCGCCGGCATGGGTACGTCATCGGCCTGGGTAGAGCCGGCTTCAGCCGGCTGGGGGGGCGCGAGTGCCGTGAAACCGCTCCCTAACGGTCGCGGCTCGGAAACAGGTGCGGCCCCGCGGACGCTTGCATGCGGCGGCTGCGCAGCCCCGCCCAACTTGGCCCGCAGGGCTGCCCGCCGGGTGGGTGAGAGGCTGCCGGATGCCAGCTCGGCGTCCACTTCGGCCAGACGCCCGCGGTAGTGCCGCACGAACTCACGCCAGGCCTCCACCTTCTCCGGCAGCCCCAGCCCCGCCAGCTTGGCTTCAATCGAGGCAAAGTCGGCCTCGAGGCTCCGGCTGGCGCTCAACAGCCGCTCCCGCAGGTAGCCGAGATCCCCTCCATCCGACCGTTCCAGCGCCGCCGCCGTCTCCTCCAGCGTGCTGCTGACCAGTGTTGCCCGGTGTTGCAGAGCGGTGAATTTCCTTTGCGCCACGGAATGGCTCTGCA
>VFZS01000368.1 GCA_016871095.1 Acidobacteriota bacterium | reverse complement strand
AAGAATTACTGCTTTGACCCCAGCCTGGCCCCCGCCGGCCAGTCCGTGCTGATTGCCATGCTGACCACCCACTACCACTACTGGCAACGCATCTACGGCCACCGCCTCTACGACGCCGAGCAGACGCAGGTCTCCGACCTGCTGATCGGCTTCCTGGAAAAGCTCTACCCTGGCCTTCGGGCCGACATCGAATTGGTAGACGAGGCGACGCCGCTGAGCTACGAGCGTTACACGGGGAACTGGCAAGGATCGAGCTGCGGCTGGCTGCTCACCAAGCAGACTATGCCGCTGATGATTCTGGGTGTACGTAAAACGTTGCCCGGCCTGCGCAACTTCTACCTGGCCGGGCAGTGGGTGGAGCCGGGCGGCAGTTTGCCGCTCTCGGCCATGTCCGGGCGAAACGCCATCCAGATGATTTGCCACCAGGACGGCCGGCCGTTCGTGACGACGACGGCCTAGGCAGAAACTCAGCCGTAGGGCGGGGGGCTGTCAGCAGATTCGGGTAGCAGATTAAGCAGATTCACCTCCATTCGTCCAATCTGCTTAATCTGCTACTGAAATCTGCTGTCAGCTCTCCCCCTACCCCACCCAGCCACTGGAGTCTCGCCGGTCGAGCGAGTTTGTTCTGAATGGGAACACTACGGCCTGCCCCGATACATTACAAACAATGAGATGTATCGGGGACTGGAACGCCGTAGCCTGCAGGCTTAGGCCCCTTAAGCTACGACGTTTCAGGTCGTAGTGTCATGTAACTCGACAATCGTCCCTATCAAGTGCCATCCAGCGCAAAACTTTGACGGCCACCTCTGCAGAAGATGCCTATTGCCATTGCCGGCCTGTTGGTGTATAATGAAGCTGCCCCCATTATGTCATCTTTGATGCTCTGGTTAGGTTCTAACAGGAAGGGTGGCGAATATGACCAGGCTCTTCATCTCCCACAGTTCACAGGACGACGCCTTTGTGCGCGATCTGCGCGCGGCGCTGGCCGATCACGGCCAGGACGTGTGGATTGATTCGCGCCAGTTGCGCGGCGGCGATCCGCTTTGGTCAGAAATCCAGAAGGCCATTGACGAAGCGTCGGCCTACGCCGTGGTGGTCAGCCCGGATGCGTTGCAGTCGAAGTGGGTCGGCAAGGAGCTGCGCCACGCCCTGGACGTGCAGGAACAGCGCGGCAAGGACGAGTTCCCGGTCATCCCGCTGTCGCTGAATGGCACCAGGCTCGGTGTGCTGGAGGAGTTCTTCGGCGAGGAGCCGGTCTACATCCCCGTGAGCAGCGACGCGGGCGGCGTCGAGGCGGCGATGAACGCCATCCTCGTCGCCCTGGGCCAGCGGCTCCCGGCCGACGTCCCCGCCACGCCGCAGCCCAAGGCCGAGCCGCTGGAGGAGCTCGTCCTGGAGTTCACGGACCTGAAGTTCCACGGGCAGGACGGCGTCCGCCGCGCCTCGGCTCGCGCCCGGCTGGTCTATGAGCCGGCCACCGCAGGCCAGCCGGAGGTGCACAGCGTGCAGAGCTGGCGCTTCGTCGCCCCCCTTGGGCCCATCGAGGCGGAGGAGCTGCGCTGGTATCTGGAGAAATACGCCGTCTGGCCGAGCGGGATATTCCGCGACCGGGCGCGCAAGGTGGAAGAGAACCTCGTTAGGTGGGGGCGGCTCCTGCACGAGGCGGCGCTGCCCCTGGCCCACACGGCGAACGTCCTGCAGGCTTGGGCGAAGATCGGCGAGCACGCCGGGCGCCGCTTCTCCGTCCACGTGGATGCCACGCTGGAAGCCGGCGCGCCCGAGGCGGAGGAGAAGATCGCCAAGGAAGCCGCCACGCTCCTGCTCGGCCTGCCGTGGGAGCTGCTACACGACGGTAAGAGTTACCTTTTCCAGGGTGCGACGCCCACCCGCGTCCGCCGCCGGCTGCCCAGCACGGAGGGGTTCGGCGTCCCCGTCGTCGCCACGCCCATCCGCATCCTGCTGGTCACGGCGCGGCCGGAGGACGACGCCTGCGGCTACCTTGACCACCGCGTGAGCGCCCTGCCGCTGGTGGAGGCCATGGAAGCCCTGCCCGGCCTGGTCCAGCTCCACGTCCTCAGCCCGCCCACGCTGCCGGCCTTGCGCCAGGAACTCGACCGCGCCCGCGACGCCCGCCAGCCGTATCACGTCCTGCACTTCGATGGCCACGGCGTTTACGATCGCCAGGTCGGTCTGGGCGCGCTGTGCTTCGAGCACCCGGAAGACAGCGGCAAGTTGGAGCAGCGCCGGCACGTCACCGTCTTCACCAGCGAGCTCGGCCCGCTGCTGCGCCACCACCGCATCCCGCTGGTCTTCCTGGAAGCCTGCCAGACGGCGCAGGCCGAGAAGGCGTCCGAGTCCGTGGCCTCCGAGCTGCTGAAGGTCGGCGTGGCCTCCGTGGTGGCCATGAGCCACAGCGTGCTGGTGGAGACGGCGCGCCGCTTCGTCGCGGCCTTCTACCAGGCACTGGCCGCGGGCAAACGCGTGGGCGACGCCATGCTGGAGGGCCAGCGCCAGCTCAAGGACGATACCTTCCGCGGCCGCATCTTCGGCGCAGGCGAGCTGCGGCTGGAGGATTGGTTCGTGCCCGTGCTCTTCCAGGAGAAGGACGACCCGCAGCTCTTCCAGACCACGCCCGCCAGGCAGACGGTGGCGGACTTCCAGGCCGCGCTCACGGTCCGCCTGGGCGAGCTGCCGCCGGTGCCGGAGACCGGCTTCATCGGCCGCAGCCGGGAGCTGCTGGCGCTGCAGCGCCTCCTCCTCTCCCCCTCTCCCCCTGCCAAAGCGGGGGGAGAGGGGCCAGGGGTGAGGGGGGGCCGCTACGCCGTGGTGCGCGGCCAGGGCGGCGAAGGCAAGACCGCCCTCGCCGCCGAGTTCGCCCGCTGGCTGGTGCGCGCGCAGCAGATGCGCCGCGCCGCCTTCGTCTCCGTGGAGACGCACAGCCACGCCGCCGCGGTGCTCGATGCCCTCGGCCGCCAACTGGTGGGAAAAGATTACTCCGTGGCCACGTTCGACAGCCTGGAAAAGGCCATCCTGCCCGTCGAGCGGGCGCTGGCCGAGCAGGCGACCCTGCTGGTGGTGGACAACATGGAGAGCGTCCTCCTGCCGCCCTTCCTGGCCGAGGAAACGCCCGCGGCGCTGACCGAGGAGGCGCGCCGCGAGCTGGACGCCATCCTCCAGCTCTGCGGCCGGCTCACTGCCAGGGGCGACACGCGGCTCATCTTCACCAGCCGCGAGGCGCTGCCCGCGCCGTTCGACGCCCAGCGTAGCCGACGCGAGCTGCACCAGCTTGGCCGCGAGGATGCGGTGAAGCTGGTGGAGCGGGTGCTGAACGCCGCCGGCCGCGACGCCGGCGTTTCCAGCGACGCGGCGCGGGAGGAGATCGAGCAGCTTGTAGACGCCGTCCACTGTCACGCCCGCACCCTGGCGCTGCTGGCCCCGGCCCTGCGCAGCCGCGGCGTGGCGGCCACCCACGAGTCGCTGGTCGAGCTGATGGCGGAGATGGAGCGGCGATTCCCCGGCAGCCGGGAGAAGTCGGTCTTTGCCAGCGTCGAGCTTTCCCTGCGCCGCCTCTCGGCGGCGAACCACGACCGGGCGCGCGTGCTGGGGGTATTTCACGGCGGCGTCCATCCGGGCGTGCTTCGCCTGATGATGCAGTGGGAAGAGGCGGACGTGATCTCGCTGGCGGTCGAGTTGGTCGCCACGGGGCTGGCGACGCCGAACCGCTACAACCATTTCACGCTCAACCCCGCCCTCTGCCCCTACCTGCGGGCGCGGCTGGACGCCGCGGAGCACGCGGCGCTGACCGCCCGCTGGGTCGAGGCGATGCGCGAGTATGCCGAGTTCCTCCGGCAGCAGCAGAGCCAGAACACCGAACTAGCGGCGACGCTGACGGGGCTGGAGCTACCGAACCTGTTTGCGCTGCTCGACCTGGCGCAGGGCGCGGGGGATGCGGCGACGACGATTGACCTGGCCACTTCGCTCTACCAGTTGCTGCAATTCGCCGGCAAGCCGCGGCTGCTGGCGCGCCTGGGGCAGGTGCGCGACGCCGCGGCGGCGCTGGGCGAGGCCTGGAATCAGGCCCGGTTCCGAGCCCAGGCGACCCGCATCGAGCAGCAGCTTGCCGGCGGGCGGCTGCGCGAGGCGCTGGACGGCGCACAGCAGTTGCTACAGCGCGCCCGGGCGGCGGGCGAGCAGGCGTATCCCGGCGCCGATTACGATCTGGCGATGGCCTGCTTCCTCTTGGTCAGTGTGTTGAAGACGACCGGCGGCGCGGAACAGGCCCTGCCGCTGCTAGCCGAGGCCCGCCGGCGGTTCGAGGCCGTGGCGAAGGAGCGTGCCAGCAAAGCCGCGGAAAAGATGGCGTCAGCCTGCATCAAGGAACAAGGCGACTGTTTTCTGTTGCTGGGCCGGCTCGACGAAGCGGCGGCGGCCTACGAAGAGCGTATCCGCCGCGGCCAGCAACTCGGTGACGAACGGGGCATCGCCGTCGGAAGATTCTGGCTTGGGAGTGTCCGCCTGAAGCAGGGTCGCTACCCGGAGTCGCTGAAGGCTTATGAAGATGCGCGCCAGCGATTCACGACACTGGACGAACCGGGCACCATTGCCCAAAGCTGGCATCAGACCGGCATGGTGTATCAGGCGGCGGGACAACCGGAAGCGGCGGAGGATGCCTACCGGAAAGCGCTGGCCATCGAGGTGCGGCTCGGCGACGTCGCCGGGCAGGCGCGCACGTTGGAGCAACTGGGGATGGTTTACGATGATCAATTGGGACGAACCGAAGAAGCAGTGTCGTTCTTCCGCCAGGCAATCGACAAGTATATCGAACAAGCGGATGTGTTTAACGAAGCGACGGCTAGGAGCAATATCGCAATCCGTTTGAGAAGGCTCGGGCGCCTCAATGAGGCACGGGAGGAAATTCGACAGGCCACCGAGCTAGGTCTGCAGTTCGGCCACGCCGCTGAGCCGTGGAAGACCTGGGCCATTCTCGCCGGCATCGAGACGGACGCCGGCAACGCGACTGCCGCGGCGGAGGCGAAGCGCCAGGCCATCGCCTGCTACCTGGCCTACCGCCGCGACGGCGGCGAGAACTACGACGCGCCAGGCCGCATCGCCCTCGCCGTGACCCAGTCCCTGCTCGCCGGCAAACCGGCAGAAGCGGCGTCACTTCTTCGCAAAGAAGCAGGCGATTACGAAGCCGCTGGCTTCGGCGGCTTCATCCGCGCCCTCCAAGCCATCGTCGCCGGCAGCCGCGACCGCGCCCTCGCCGCCGCCCCGGATTTGGACTACGGGATGGCCGCGGAAATCCTCTTCTTGATCGAAACCCTGGAAAAGCCCCGCTAGCGCCCGGCCAAGCCGGTAGACGACCATCAGATGGTCGTGCTCATAGCTAAAGCCCCGTCGGAACGGGGCTGAAATTAGCAGACGTAGGGCGGGCGCGGCGCCCGCCGCCCTATTCTGTGCATCTGAACTAGCGCCCGGCCAGGGAAATCCTTGCGAAGGTTCGGAACCTTCGCAAGGATAAAGTCAAGGATAAAGTTAACCACCAAGACGCCAAGAACACCAAGTTTTTATGTTTTGTGTCTTGGTGTCTTGGTGGTTTCGTATACGGCCGGGGATGCCCCCGGCTTTTTGTTTGCCCCCTACTGGATTGGCCTATTTCTGCAGTAATTGGCTCTAGGCAAAACAGCCATAATGTGCTATAATCGGCATACCAATAGGAATTGGCGTAGAACAATGGGTAATTGCAGATTTTAGATTGCAGATTTGGGGTTACTCAATCTCCAATCTCTAATCTCGAATCCCCAATCTCCAATCCCCCCTGG
>VFZS01000367.1 GCA_016871095.1 Acidobacteriota bacterium | reverse complement strand
CGATGGGACCGTGGAAGTGGAGCTGGCCAGTCAGGACCTGGGCACCGGAACGCGCACCGTGATCGGCATGGTGGCGGCCGAGACGCTGGGCCTGCCGGTCGGCGCCATCCGGGTCAAGATCGGCGATACTAACTATCCGCCCTCGGGCTCTTCAGGCGGCTCCACCACGGTGGGCGGCGTGTCCTCTTCCACGCGCAAGGCCACCACGAACGCCCTGGCAAAGCTCCTCGAAGCCGTGGCCCCAGGACTGGGCGCTCCGGCCGAGGAACTCGAGGCGGTGGGCGGCGTCATCCGGGTCAAAGCGAACCCGGCCAAGAGCATCCCCTGGAAGGCTGCCTGCAAGAAGCTGGGTGTGACCCCCATCTCCGAGATGGGGGAGAACAACCCGAAGCTGGCCCCCAAAGAGGGCCTCAACACCGGCGGGGTCGCCGGCGCGCAGATCGCCGACGTCTCCGTGGACACTGAAACCGGCGTGGTCCGGCTCAACCGGCTGGTGGTGGTGCAGGACTGCGGCTTGATCATCAACCCCAAGACCGCGGAAAGCCAGTGCTACGGCGCGGCTCATCTGAGCGTGTGCGCGGCGCTGTGCGAAGAGCGGGTCATGGACGACCTGACCGGGCGCATGCTGAACGCCAACTTGACGACCTACAAGCTGGCTGCCATGCCGGACATCGGGGAGATCATCGTGCACCTGGACATCCGGCCCGAGCACGACAAGCGCGGCGTGATCGGGCTGGGCGAACCGCCGGTCATTCCGGGGATCTCCGCCATCGCCAACGCCATCACCAACGCTATCGGCGTGCGCATCTCGGTGGTTCCCATAACTGCGGACAAGGTGCTGGCCGCGCTGGAAGGGAGGAAAGCCTGATGGAAGCCTTTGCCTATGCTGCTCCGACGACTCTCCCGGAGGCTCTGGCTCTGCTGGGCAGCCAGTGGGGCGAGGCGGATGTGCTGGCCGGGGGAACCGACCTGCTCACCCTCCTCAAGGACTACCTTCACACGCCCAAGCGGGTGGTCAACCTCAAGGGCGTCAAGGAACTAGGCGGCATCCAGAAGACCGGCGAGGGCCTCAGAATCGGCGCGCTGGTCACGCTGGATGAACTACTGTCAAGCCCCGCCGTGGCCGCGTATCCGTGCGTGGCCGCGGCCATCAAGGGCGTCGGCAGCCCGCAGCTCCGTAACATGGCCACGGTGGGCGGCGATCTGTGCCAGCGGCCCCGCTGCTGGTACTTCCGTCTGGGCTACGGCGTTCTGGCCAAGGACCAGCAAGGCCGCAACCTGGCCCGTGACGGCGACAATCGCTACCACGCCGTTTTCGGCAACCAGACGGCCTGCTTCGTCAGCGGCGCCGGGCTGGGGCCGCCTCTGGTGGCCCTTAGCGCCCGTGTCAAGCTGGTCTCCCCTAAGGGCACTCGGGAGCTGCCGGTGGAGAAGTTCTTCGTGACGCCGGCCGGTGACTCGGACCGCGAAATCGCTCTGGCGCCGAACGAGATCCTCACCGAGATCCTGATCCCGGCGGGGGCGACGCGCAACGCCACTTACGAGGTCCGCCAGAAGGGCATGCTGGATTGGCCGCTGGCGTCGGCCTCGGTGGCGCTCACCATGAAGGGGACCGCGGTGGACACTGCTCGCGTGGTGCTGGGGCAGGTTGCGCCAACACCGTGGCGGGCCGCGGCGGCCGAGAAGGCGCTGGCGGGCCGTGGGCTTACGACCGCCAATATCGAGAAGGCCGCGCAGGCGGCGGTCGAAGGAGCCACCCCCCTGGCGCACAACGGCTACAAGGTGCAGTTGGCGCGCACCGCCGTCAAGCGCGCCCTGGCGGAAATCGCGCGGCAGAAAGGGTGATCGCAAATGACCGTACCGCGTCTGAACGTCCAGGACGAAGATCGCTGCGAGAACCTGCGCTGGAAGGGATTGTTTGTGGGGGTCGAACCCGACCCCCGCATCCCCCAGAGCGACGACGCCTGCTGGTGCCTGACCACCCAGATCTGCCTGGGGCCGGACGGTAAGCCGGTGGATCGCTGGGAGTGCAACCCGGCGCGGGGCTGCTACCGGGCGCTGTAACCAGGGGACAGCCCGCGTGTTTCCCGGCGGGTCGCGGAAACATGCGGGCTGTCCCCAGTTTCTAGCGCCAGTGGAGGATGACCTTGCCGGCGTGGCCGGAGCGCATCGCCTCGAAGCCTCTTTCGAACTCGGTGTAGTGGAAGCGGTGGGTGATCACCGGCCGCAGATCCAGGCCGCACTGGAGCATCATGCTCATCATGTACCAGGTCTCGTACATCTCCCGACCGTAGATGCCCTTGATGGTGAGCCCATTGAAGATGACAGTGTTCCAGTCGATGGCGATCTCGCCGCCGGGAATGCCCAGCAGCGCGATCTTGCCGCCGTGACACATGTTGGCCAGCAGGTCGCGGAAAGCCGAGCCGTTGCCTGACATCTCGAAGCCCACGTCGAAGCCCTCCAGCATGCCCAGCTTCTTCTGCGCCCCGGCGATGGACTCGGTGCGCACATCCAGCGCCATGGTGACGCCCAGCTTGCGCGCCAGCTCCAGACGCCAGGGATTGACGTCGGTGATCACCACATGGCGCGCGCCGGCGTGCCGCGCCACGGCCGCGCTCATGATGCCGATGGGACCGGCGCCGGTGATGAGCACGTCCTCGCCCAGCACCGGGAAGCTCAGCGCGGTGTGTACGGCGTTGCCGAAGGGGTCGAAGATGGCGGCCACGTCCAGATCGACCGCGCTGCGATGGTGCCAGACGTTGGACATCGGCAGCGTGAGATACTCCGCGTAAGCGCCGGGCCGGTTGACGCCGATGCCCTGCGTGTTAGGGCACAAGTGCCGCCGTCCCGCCAGGCAGTTCCGGCACCGCCCACAGACCACGTGCCCCTCGCCGCCAACGAGCATGCCGGGGGAGAAATCGGCCACGTTGGAGCCGACCTCAACCACCTCGCCGACGAACTCGTGCCCCACCACCATCGGAACGGGGATGGTCTTACGGGCCCACTCGTCCCAGTTCCAGATATGGACGTCGGTGCCGCAGATCGAGGTGCGGTCCACCCGGATCAGCACGTCGTTGATGCCGACCTGGGGTTCCGGCACATCTTCCAGCCATAGGCCGGGTTCCGGCCTGCTCTTGACCAGGGCTTTCATCGGTAGTCTCCCTCCCTGAAGCGGGTTGCAGTGAAGTATACATCAATTGGGCCGCGGCGTATCATGGCATGGAGGTTCGACGTGGGTGTGCGCGCGGCGGTTTCAGCTTGCGGTGTGATCATCCTCGCCGCCGCCGCGCCCGGCCGGACGCAAACACCTCAGGAGGCCGTCAGCCGCGCCATGACCGGACGCGCCGGCGCGGTGGTGGTGGCCGAAGCCGCCAGCGGAAAGCTGCTGGCGCACCACCGGCTCACGGTGGCCGGGACCAGGCGGGCGTCGCCGGGTTCGGCAGTGAAGCCTTTTGTCCTGCGGGCGCTGCTGGAATCCGGCAGAGCCGCCGCGAGCAGTGCCCTGCCCTGCCCCAGGAAACTCGAGCTGCTGGGGCGCCGGCTGGACTGCACGCACCCGGAGGCCGGCTTCCCCCTGGATCCCGCCACCGCGCTGGCGTACTCCTGCAACGCGTACTTCGCGCGCATGGCTCTGCGGCTCGAACCCGCCGCGCTGGCGCGCGCTCTCGAACAAGCGGGGCTGACGGCGGCCTCCGGACTGGTTGAGAACGAGATCACTGGGACGCTGCGGCCAGCCGCCACGCCGGAGCAGCTTCAGTTGCAGGCCCTGGGCGAAGCCAACATCGAAGTGACGCCATTAGGGCTGCTGAACGCCTATCGGCGCCTGGCGCTGGCACGCGCGAAGGCGCCGCCCGTGCTCACGCCGTTGTTCGAGGGTCTCGAAGCCGCTACGGTGCACGGCACCGCGCAACTGGCGCAGCCGGCGGGGCTGAAGGTGGCTGGCAAGACGGGCACCAGCGCCGGAGGCCACGCCTGGTTCGCCGGTTGGGCTCCGGCGCAGGCGCCCGAGATCGTGCTGGTAGTGTTCCTGGAGCAGGGGCGCGGCGGGCCCGGCGCGGCGCCGGTCGCCCGCGCGATCCTGGAGGCGCACGCGCGAGGTGCGCGTCAGGTCGCAGTCCGGGCGCAGGGGCAGACGGTCACGCTACCCCTGGAGACTTATGTCGCCGCGGTGCTGGCCGGCGAGTGCGCCACGTTCCCTTCGGAAGAGGCGCTCAAGGCCATGGCCGTCGCGGCGCGGAGCTGGGCCTTCCGGCACCGTGGACGCCATCGCCGCGAGGGATACGACTTCTGCGATACCACTCATTGCCAGTACCTGCGACTGGAGGACCTCGCCCCGCGGCTGCGTGCAGCGGCTGAAGCCACCGAGGGCGAGATGCTGTGGTACGAAGGCAGGCCGGCGGCGGCGTTTCATCACGCTCACTGCGGCGGAACCAGCGAAGACGCCGCCAATGTTTGGCCGGAGCTGCGGGCACCTTATCTGAGGAGCGTCGCCGACACCTTCTGCACCGGCAGCGGCCGCGCTCCGTGGAGCTCGCAGGTGCTGAAGAGCGATCTGGCCAAGGCTCTGGGCCTGGGCGGTCCCGTCATTCTGGAGATCGCGCGCCGCGCGCCGTCGGGCCGTGTCACCGAGGTGCGGGTCGCCGGCAGCCGCTGGCCGGAGACGCGGTTCGAAACGGCGGTAGGCCGCGCGCTCGGCTGGCACGTGCTCAAGAGCAACTGGTACGAGATCGCCGATGCGGGAGATCGCTACGTCTTCCGTGGGCACGGGGCCGGGCACGGCGTCGGCCTGTGCCAGGCGGGAGCCGCCGAACGTGGGCGCCAGGGGCATACCTACCGGCAGATCCTGGAGTTCTACTTTCCTGGAACGGCACTGGGACTGAGCGCCCGCGGCTTCTCCTGGGTGCGTCTGGCAGGCGAGCGCGTCGAAGTGTGGAGCACTCGTCCGCAGCAGGACGGCGCGCTGGTGGAGCTGGCGGACCGCGCCCTGGAGGAGGCCGAGCGCCGCGCGGGCTTCGCCCTGAGTGTACGCCCGCGCATCAGGGCCTATCCCACGGTGGCCGCCTTCCGCGATGCCACCGGCGAGCCCGGTTCCGTGGCGGCGAGCACGATTGGCCACGCCATCCGCTTGCAGCCCCACGCGCTCCTCGGCGACAGGCTGAGGTCAACGCTCTTGCATGAGATGTTGCACGTGGTGCTGGAGCAACGGGCGCATCCCACACTGCCGCCGTGGTTTCGGGAGGGGTTGGTGAAGTTCCTCGCAGAGGGTGCGGACGCACGCCTTAGCGCACTCGTTCAGCGCCACGGCCGCCAGGCGGTGATGGGGTGGCTGGAAAGCGGGCTTCCCCGATAGCCCGGATTGCAGGATAGTCCATTGAAGAAGCGAAACTCATGTTCAGGCGGAGGTTGAGCATGCACCGGATCCTGCTCGTGGTTGTGGCGCTGGCGGTAGCGGACGCCCGGGAGGTGGAATCGGGCCTGGCGGCGATGCGGCAGGGGTTGCAGGATCATCCCGTAGTGCGGCAGAAGCTGAGCGGGTTGCAACAGCGCGCGGCCCTGGTCAGTGGCACGCTGGAGGAGACGGCGGCGGCGCTGGAGCGGTCGGATGGAGGGGATCTCGGCTACCTGCGGGAGCGGCTGTTGAGCGCCAGCCGGAGCCTCGAGGCCGACTTTGCTTCGATTGAGGCGAAGCTGGCGGGGCTGGGGCTGCCGGAGAAGGTGGAGGCCTGGCGGGAGTTCGTCCGGCACTACCGGGTTCGGCTGGCGGAGGTGGACAAGGAGCTGGCTGCGCTGGCGGTCGGTGGCCTGTCGCAGGAGACGCTGCGCACGCGCCTG
>VFZS01000366.1 GCA_016871095.1 Acidobacteriota bacterium | reverse complement strand
CCTCTCCAACGAGATGGCCTCGGACTTCATCCGGCAGGACATGGCCGCCTCGACCGCCGCGCTCGTCCTGGCGCACCTGTCCGCGCACAACAACCACCCCGAGCTGGCGCGGCTGGTGGGGGCGCAGGCGCTGAACCAGCGGGGCCTTTCCACCCGCCTGGTGGTGGCCGAGCACGGCCAGCAGACGGAGGTCATCGAGCTATAGACGGTGGAATAGGCATTCCTGCCTGTCCCGGAAAGGAACGGCATGATAGCGCGCTACACCCGGCCCGAGATGGGCCGCATCTGGAGCGAAGACAACAAGTACCGCACCTGGCTGGAGGTCGAGCTGGCCGCCTCGGAAGTCCTGGCCGAGGCCGGCGAAGTGCCGGCGGAGGCGGCGCAACTGCTGCGCCAGCACGCGCGTTTCGATGCTTCACGCATAGCCGAGATCGAGCGCGAGGTGAAGCACGACGTGGTGGCCTTCACCACGGCGGTATCTGAGAGCATGGCCGCGGCCGGCCACGCCGAGGCCTCACGCTGGCTCCACTATGGCTTGACCTCGTATGACGTGGTGGACACGGCCCTGGCCTTGCAGGCCAAGCAGGCCTCCGAGCTGATCGCCCAGGGTCTGGCGCGCCTGGAGAGCACGCTGCGCGAGCGCGCCCTCGAGTTCCGCCATGCCGTGCACATCGGCCGCACTCACGGCGTGCACGCCGAGCCGATCACTTTCGGCCTCAAGCTGGCCCTGTTCCACGACGAGGCGGCGCGCAACCGGAAGCGGCTCGCGGCCGCCGCCGAAGAGATCGCGGTGGGGAAGATCTCGAGCGCGGTGGGCAACTGCGCCCGGGTCAGCCCCGCGCTCGAAGAGCGTATCTGTGCGCGGCTGGGGCTGAAGGCGGCGCCCATCTCTTCCCAGGTGATCTCCCGCGACATCCACGCCCACTGGCTGGCGGTGCTGGCGCTGATCACGGCGCTGCTGGAGAAGATCGCGCTGGAAGTGCGCCATCTTCAGCGCACCGAGGTGCGCGAGGCCGAAGAAGCCTTCACCGCGGGGCAGAAGGGCAGCTCGATCATGCCCCACAAGCGCAATCCGGTGGCCTGCGAGCAGATCTGCGGGCTGGCGCGCGTGGTGCGGGCCAACGTGCAGGCCGCCATGGAGAACATCGCGCTGTGGCACGAGCGGGACATCTCGCACTCCTCGGTCGAGCGGGTCATCCTGCCGGACTCCGCCATCCTGACGGACTACCTGCTGGAGCGCACCACCGGGCTGGTGCGCCACATGAAAGTGGACACCGAGCGCATGCGGCGCAACCTGGAGATGACGCGCGGGCTGATCTTCTCGGGCCAGGTGCTCAACGACCTGGCCGCGGCGGGCATGCTGCGCGAGACCGCCTACCGCGTGGTGCAGGGGCACGCCATGCGCTGCTGGGAGGAGGGCGGGGATTTCCGCGCCGCCATCGAGGCGGACCCCGAGATCCGCGCCGTGCTCACCGCCGAGCAGGTGGCCGAGAGCTTCTCGCTGGAGCGCCAGCTCCGCAACGTGGACGCGATCCTGGCCCGGCTGGGGCTCTGACAAGCGCGAACTGAGCGGCGCGACCGAGAGGTCGCGGCCCAAAGGGCACCCCGGCCAGGAGGCGCGTTCCACGAAAGCCAAGTTGCATTGAGCTGGAAGCTTGCCTCAGCGAGAGGGTGTGCCGAGGGCCAGTGGTAAGATGGAGGAGGCAGTGGCGAGCATGGAAGCGAAAGACTACATCGAGAAGCGTGGCGGAGGCTACTACGTCGGTGGGACGCGGGTGTCACTGGATTCGGTGGTCTACGGCTTCCTGGGGGGTGAGTCCCCGGAGGGGATAGCGGATTCTTTCCCGGCGCTGAGCCTGGAGCAGGTTTACGGAGCTATTGCCTTCTACCTGGCGCACCGGGACGAGATTGACGCGTACCTGGAGAGTGGCCGGGCAGACTTCGAGCGGCTGCGGGAAGAGGCCCGCCGGGCACACCCGTTGCTCTATGCCAAGATCGAGGCGGCGCGCCAGGGCGCCACCAGCCGGCGTCAATGAAGGTCCGCTTTCAAGCCGACGCCGATCTGAACCGGAGAATAGTGGTGGGGGTCCGCCGGCGAGAGCCGACGATTGACTTGCGCAGCGCGCGGGAAGCGGATGTAGCAGGCCGGAGTGACCCGGAGGTGCTGCTACTGGCGGCTCAAGATGGGCGCGTGCTGGTCTCGCATGATCGGCGCAGTATGCCTGGGCACTTTGCGCGGTTCATTGAGAAGCGGGCCAGTCCGGGGTTGATCATCGTCTCGCAAAGCCTGGATACGGGCGAGGCGATCGAGGAGTTGCTGCTGATATGGGCAGCGACCGAAGCCGAGGAGTGGCGCAACGCGATGGGTTTCGTGCCGCTGTGAGTGGCAGGGGTTTGCCACGCCGGCATCGAGGGGGATCCGGAGATCCGCGCCGTGCTCACCGCCGAGCAAGTGGCGGAGAGCTTCTCGCTGGAGCGCCAGCTTCGCAACGTGGACGCGATCCTGGCCCGGCTGGGGCTGTAGTAGCGCAGACTCAAGTGGCGCGACCAGGGGGTCGCGCGCAGGCCTGGAGGCCCGCCCCACCGGGGCCTACCGCTACGCGGGCTCGCTGGCGGTGCGCCAGGCGGCGGGGAGCCGTTCCAGGATTCCCGCGCCTCTGACCCGCAGCAGCAGGCCCTCGCCGGCCGGGTCCGGCTCGATGCGCAGCCGCGCGCCAGGCTCGATCTTGCCGGCGGCCACCTGAGCCGCCAGGGGCTGCATCAAGTGCCGGTGCAGGGTGCGTTTGAGTTCCCGCGCGCCGTGCTCGGGGCTGGTCCCGCGCCGCAGCAGCCATTCCCGGCTCTCCGGCGTCACTTCGAGGGCGAAGGCGCGCTCGCCCAGCCGGTAGCACAAGTGCCGCTGCAACTCCGCGAGCTGCTGCTCGAGGATGGACGCCAGCGCCTCCGCGTCCAGCGGTTGGTAGGTGATCACCGCGTCGATGCGGTTGACGAACTCCGGCGAGAACATACGCCGCACGGCGCCCAGGCCGATGCTCTCGAGCTTCTCCAGCAGGTCCGGCCGCGGGCGGGGCGCGGCGGACTGAAAACCGAAGTCCGGGCTAAGCTCGCGCAGCATCTCCCGCGCGCCGAGGTTGCTGGTCAGGAAGATGAGGGCGGACTCGAAGTTGACCGCGCTGTTGTCGCCCAGCCGCAGCGTGGCGCGGTCCAGCACGCCCAGCAGCAGCCGGGTCAGCGAGGGCGCGGCCTTCTCGATTTCGTCGAACAGCACCACGGCCAGCGGACTGCGCTCGCTGGTGGCCCCGTTCAGCCGCTGCTGGTTGAGCATGGGCTGCGTCTCCCGGTGCCCCAGGTATCCGGGGGGAGCGCCGATGAGCTTGGCCACTTCGTGATCCATCTGGTACTCGCCGCAGTCGATGCGCAGCAGGTTGCGCTCGTTGCCGTGGATGACCTCCGCCAGCGCTTCGACGGTGCGGGTCTTCCCGGTACCGGTGGGGCCGAGCAGCAGGAAAACGCCCGCCGGCCGGCCTTCCGGGGCCAGGCCCGCCCGGTACATCTCCAGGTAGGGGATGATCTGGCGGACCGCGGCGGGCTGCCCGATAATGCGGGAGGCGAGCTGCGCCGCAAGGTCTTGGTTCGAGTCGAGAACCGGGCGCCTGACACGGCTCGAAGCGGCTGGAACGCGCATAGGATCTATCCCCTTCACCCCGGCCCCATTATAAGGGCGGCCCGGAAGCTCCACGGGCGCCGGGGGAGGCACCGGGGGCATTGGAAAGCCCCGGCTCAAGAGGTTTTTTCAGTGAGGAATGAGAGGATTAGGTCGGAAATGCGCCGGCTGGCCCGGCCGTCGCCATAAGGGTTGTGAACGCGCGCCATGCGCTGGTACTCGGCGGGGTCCTCCAGCAGCCGGGTGGCTTCAGCCACGATGCGCTCGACCTCGGTCCCCACCAGCCGCACGGTGCCCGCCTCGACCGCCTCGGGTCGTTCCGTCCTCTCGCGCATCACCAGGATGGGCTTACCCAGCGAGGGGCCTTCCTCCTGGACGCCGCCCGAGTCGGTGATAAGGAGGTAGGCGCGGCGCATCACGTCCACGAAGGGCACGTAATCCAGAGGGGGTACGAGGGTGACGCCGGGCAACCCGCCCAGACGCCGGCGCACCGGCTCCTCCACGTTGGGGTTGGGATGCACCGGGTAGACAATCTGCACATCCGGGCGCGCGGCCAGCCGGGCCAGGGCTTCGCATATGCGCTCGAAGCCCTCTCCGAAGCTCTCGCGGCGGTGGGCGGTGACCGCGATGAGCTTCCTGGCCGGGTCCAGTTGAGGCCAGTCCGGCCCGCGCAGCAGCCCCTGCTCGAGGCGGTCGCGCACGTAGAGGACGGCGTCGATGCCGGGATTGCCGGTGACCCCGATGCGGCCGGGCGGCACGCCTTCCGCTTCCAGGTTGCGGGCGGCCCACTCGGTGGCGGCGAAGTGCAGCGCGCACAGCCGCGAGGCCAGCACGCGGTTGGCTTCCTCGGGAAAGGGTTGAAACAGGTCCCAGGTGCGCAGGCCGGCCTCGACGTGCCCTGCCGGGATCTTCTGATAAAAGGCGGCCAGCGCGCCGCACAGGGTAGTGGTAGTGTCGCCCTGCACCAGCACCAGGTCCGGGCGTTCGGCGGCCAGCACAGGCTCGAGGGCCGTGAGGACGCGGGCGGTGGTCTGGGTCAGTGTCTGGCCCGGCTGCATCAGGTTGAGGTCGTAGTCGGGGAGGAGGCCGAAGGCCTCCAGCACCTGGTCCAGCAGTTGACGGTGCTGGGCGGTGGCGCACAGGACCACCCGGAACTCGGGGCGGGTGCGCAGCTCCAGGATGACGGGACTCAGCTTGATGGCTTCCGGGCGGGTGCCCAGGACGACCAGGACTTTATACACGGCGGCGCTCTGGGAGCGGTTGTGCGGCTACAGGCATGGTCACGTGCTCGGGCTGACGAGCCGGGCACACCCAGGCATCCCCGCTGCGGGGCGGAGATGCGGAGGGCGGCCGTTCGCTACTTGTGGCGGTAGGTAATACGACCCTTGGTCAAGTCGTAGGGAGACAACTCCAGCGTGACCCGGTCGCCCGCCAGCACCCGGATCCGATTGCGCCGCAGCCGGCCGGCCAGGTGCGCCAGCACGGTGCGGTCCTCGTCCAGTTGCACGCTGAACCACCCGCTGGGGAACTTCTCCACTACGACACCCATTACTTCAATGCTGTCTTCTTTGGGCATTCTCCTCCCTGCTAGAAGTCTGGACCTGCGTTCTGATTATAACCCAGCGGCGGTCTGGCCCGGCTTGCGTTTGGGTCGGCGCGGTGCGAAGATGCGAGTCGGAGGAAATTTGATGCGGAAGATCCGTTTGGCGCTGATTGCCGTGCTGGTTCTGGCGTTGTGCGTGCCCTTGGGCGCCCAGCAGGCGAAAAAGAAGATCCTGTTCGTCGGGCAGACCAAGGGGTTCCACCACGACTCCACCTCCCCGGCCATGGGCACCATCTGGAAGCTGGGGCAGCAGAGCGGCCTGTGGGACACCTGGCTTAAGACCGACTGCCAGTGGATCACCAAGAAGCCCGTCAAGGGCGGCAACCAGAAGAACCTCGGCTTCTTCGACGCGGTGATCTTCTACACCACCGGCTCGCTGGACATGGACGAATCGCAGAAGGCCGACCTGATCAGCTTCGTCAAGGACGACGGCAAGGGCTTTCTGGGCATCCACGCCGCCACCGACACCTTCTACGAGTGGCCCGAGTACGGGGAGATGATCGGGGGCTGGTTCGATCAGCACCCCTGGAACACCTTCGAGGCGCCGCTGGTGGTCGAGGATCCCAACTTCCCGGGCATGCAACAC
>VFZS01000365.1 GCA_016871095.1 Acidobacteriota bacterium | reverse complement strand
GGCCGCCAGCCGCCAGGGGCTCCGCGCCACGCGCTTCCACGTCGATACCGAGGGGCCGCAGCATTCCCATCGCCATCTCTCCCGGATCGTGGGCATCATCCGGGCCGCCGCGCTGCCCGAGCGCGCACGGGACAACGCACTGGCTATCTTCCAGCGCCTGGGTGAGGTTGAGGCCGCTGTTCACCAGGTGCCCCTCGAGCGGGTGCATTTTCACGAGGTGGGGGCGGTCGACTCCATCTGCGACATCGTGGGCGCCTGCCTGGGCCTCGAGCTGCTCGGAGTGGAAGCCGTCTACTGCTCGGCCCTGAACCTGGGCAGCGGCACGGTGCGCACCGAGCACGGGCTGCTGCCGGTGCCCGCGCCCGCCACCGCCGAGCTGGTCCGCGGCGTCCCCGTGTACGCGCGCGGGCCGGAGGTCGAGCTGACTACGCCCACCGGCGCGGCCGTGGCCACCACCCTGGCGCGCGGCTTCGGTCCCCCGCCGCCCATGCGCGTCTCGGCGGTGGGCTACGGCGCCGGATCGCGCGACTTTCCCGGCCAGGCCAACCTCCTGCGGGTGCTGATCGGAGAAGCCACTGGCGCTGCGGAAGCCACCACGGTCGCGGTGCTGGAGGCCAATATCGACGACTCCAGCCCCGAGGTGCTGGGCTACGCTCTGGAGCGGCTGCTCGAAGCCGGCGCCCTGGACGTGACCCTGGCGCCGCTGTTCATGAAGAAGAACCGCCCCGGAACCCTGCTCACCGTCATCGCCCGCCCCGAGGACCAGGAGCGGCTAGCCGGACTGCTGTTTGCGGAAACCTCGACCCTGGGGGTGCGCATTCACGCCGCCGAGCGCCGCGTCCAGGCCCGCCGTTTCGTCGAGGTCGAGACGCCCCACGGCAAGGTCCGCGTGAAGGTGTCCGAGGAGGGCCACTACGCGCCGGAGTACGAGGATTGCCGGCGGCTGGCGCAGGCCTCCGGCGCGCCGCTGAAGGAGATCATCGCGGAAGCCAACTTCGCCTACCGGAAGGGTGAACGATGAAGTACTACCTGACCACGCCCATCTACTACGTCAACGCCGCCCCGCACCTGGGCCACACTTACACCACCATCGTGGCCGACGTCATCCGCCGCTTCAAGCGCATGCAGGGCTATGAAGCCATCCTCACCACCGGCACCGACGAGCACGGCAGCAAGATCGAGAACGCGGCTAAGGCCGCCGGCAAGTCTCCCCAGGAATTCACCGACATTATTTCGGCCGAGTTCCGCGAGCAGTGGGAGACCCTGGGGCTGGCTATCGACCGCTTCATGCGGACCACCGATCCGCGCCATCGCCAGACCGTCTTCATGCTGTTCGACCGGTGCCTCAAGAGCGGTTACATCTACAAGGGCGCCTACACCGGCCCGTACTGCGTCTCCTGCGAGCTGTACGCCAGCGAGGTGCAGGTCGGTGAGCCTTGTCCCGACTGCGGCCGGCCGACCGAAGCCGTCTCCGAGGAAAACTACTTCTTCAAGCTCTCGGCCTTTCAGGACCGCCTGCTGGAGCTCTACGAGCGGCAGCCCGATTTCATCCAGCCCGAGGTGCGGCGCAACGAAGTGATCTCCTTCGTCAAGCAGGGATTGTCGGACCTTTCGGTGACGCGCACCTCGCTCAAGTGGGGCCTGCCCGTGCCCACTGACCGCAAGCACGTGGTCTACGTATGGTTCGACGCGCTGAGCACCTACATGAGCGCGGTGGAGGGCGAGGGCCTGTGGCCCGCCGACCTGCACCTGATCGGCAAGGAGATCACCCGCTTCCACGCCATCTACTGGCCGGCCTTCTTGATGGCCGCCGAACTGCCGTTGCCCAAGCGCATCGTGGCCCACGGTTGGCTGCTGTTCGAGCAGGAAAAGATGAGCAAGTCGCGCGGCAACATGGTGCGCCCTGAGCCGTGCCGCCGCGTGGTCGGCGCCGACGGCCTGCGCTACTTCCTGCTCCGTGAGATCAGCTTCGGCCAGGACGGCAGCTTCAGCTTCGACGCCCTGGTAGGCCGCTACAACGCCGACTTGGCCAACGGCCTGGGCAACCTCACCAGCCGCACCCTGAAGATGGTCCAGGACTACTGCGGCGGGGCCATCCCCGATGGCGGCGACGGCTCGCTGTCGCCGGAACTGGGCGCGCTGGCCGCCCGCACCGTCCCCGAGTTCATCCAGGCGTTCGAGAACTTCCAGTTCTCGCGGGGCCTGGAAGGGGTGTGGGCGCTGCTGGGGGCGGTGGACAAGTTCATCGTCGAGCGCGCCCCCTGGCAACTGGCCAAGAGCGCGGAGGAATCCGCTCAGGCCGCCCTGCGCGACACCCTGTATGTGGCGGCCGACGTGCTTCGCCTGGCCGCCGTGCTGCTGGCGCCGGTTCTCCCCGTGGCCGCGGAACGCATCTGGCGGCAGTTGGGCATGCGCGAGCCGCTGGACGAGCAGCGCCTCGAGGGACTGGCGCCCAGGCAGCTTGCGCCCGGGCAGAAGATCGGCGAGATGCGGCGGGTGTTCCCCCGCCTCGACATGGCGTCGGCCGTCCAGCGTATGCGCACGCTGGAGGCCGCCGAGCTGGCCCGCCAGGCCGCCCTGCTCGGCAAGGGCGCGCCCCCGCCCGAGGCCGCGCCCGAGGGCGGCAAGATCCCCATTGAGGATTTCGCCAAGGTGGACATGCGCGTCGGCCAGGTGCTGGCTGCCGAGCGCGTGAAAGGCACTAAAGCCCTGGTGCAGATGAAGGTCGAGCTGGCCGAGAGCGAGCCGCGCACCATCGTCGCCGGCATCGCCGAGGCCTACACCCCCGAGCAACTGATCGGACGCAAGGTGGTCATTGTGGCCAACTTGCAACCGCGCAAGCTGCGCGGCATCGAATCCAACGGCATGGTGGTCGCGGCGTCGGCCGAAGGCGGGCTGCCGGTGCTGGTGGGCTTTCTGGAAGACGTGCCGGTGGGGGCGCGTCTGACATGAGCCTGATCGACTCCCACTGCCACCTCGACGACAAGCAGTATCGCCGGGACCGCGAAGCCGTTATCCGGCGGGCTTTCGATGCGGGCGTGCAAGGCCTGCTGGCCGTCGGCTCCCCTCCCCCCGATCTGGAGGCCGGCGTCCGACTGGCGGAAGAGTGGCCTCAGATCCACGCCACCGTGGGCGTTCATCCCCATGACGCCGCGAAGGCTAGTGAGGACACCTGGCGCCGCCTGCGCGAGCTGCTGGCGCATCCCAAGGTGCTGGCGCTGGGCGAGATCGGCCTGGACTACCACCACGATTTCTCGCCGCGCCCGGCGCAGCGCGAGGTCTTCACCCGGCAGCTCCGACTCGCACGCGACGCGGGCAAGCCTATCGTGGTTCACACCCGCGAGGCCTGGCCGGCCACGCTGGCGCTGCTCAAGGAGCACTGGATTCCGGCGGGCCTGCCCGGTGTCATGCACTGCTTCTCGGGTGGTCCCGTGGAAGCCATCCAGGTGGTGGAGATGGGCTTCTATGTCAGTTTCGCGGGAGTGCTCACCTACCCCAAGGCAGTGAACCTGCACCAGGCCGCGCGGCGCGTTCCGCTTGAGCGGCTGCTGGTGGAAACCGACGCGCCCTACCTGGCGCCCGAGCCGCATCGCGGTCACCGCAACGAGCCGGCCTGGGTGGTGCTGACCGCGCGGCGGCTGGCTGAGCTGCGGGGTCAGAGCTTGGAGCAGGTGGCCGCGGCCACGACAGAGAACTATCGTCGGCTGTTCGGCGTGCCGCAGGCCGGGGGCTGATTTGCCAGCGGTCCGCGGCAATGAGTAGACTGGGAACTTCCATGGCACTCGGCAAGTTGAAGCCGCCTCCCGGCGCCAGGGAGATGTTGGAGGCAGTCGAGGAGGAGCTCCGCATGGTGGAGCAGGCCATTCGCCTGGAGTCGGTGACCTCCACCGAGGTGATGACGGCCATCGGCAAGTACTTGCAGGCCAGCGGGGGCAAGCGCCTGCGGCCCATGCTGGTGTTGCTGGCCTCCAAGCTGGCGGGCAGCGACGGTGAGAGCGCCATCCGCCTGGGCGCGGTCGTGGAAATGGTCCACATGTCCACCCTGGTTCACGACGACGTCATCGACAGCGCCGAGACCCGCCGCGGCCGCGCCGCCGTCAACGTCAAGTGGGGCAACCACGTCGCCGTGCTGGCCGGCGACTGGCTCTACATGCAGGCCTTCCAGATGGCCCTGCGCGAGCGCAACTTCCGCGTTCTGGACGTGCTCAGCGACGTCACCCAGCGCATGGTCGAGGGCGAGCTGCTCCAGTTGGAGCGGCTTGGCTCCAGCGCCGTGACCGAGTCCGAATACATGGACCTGGTGGACCGCAAGACGGCCGGGCTGTTCGCCGCCTCCGCGCGCATGGGCGCGCTGGTGGCCGGCGCCGACGAAGAGGCCGAGGAGCGGCTCGGCGCCTACGCCTGGAACGTGGGTATGGCGTTTCAATTGGCCGACGACGTGCTCGATTTCACCGCCCGCGCCGCGGTGCTGGGCAAGCCGGTGGGCAACGACCTGGTGGAAGGCAAAGTCACCCTGCCCGTCATCTACGCGCTGGAAGCCGCCACGCCCGAGGAACGCCGTCAGGTCGAGACCGTGCTCAAGGACCGCAGCTACCGCCGCGTCCCCTTCGTCGGCATCCGGAAGCTGCTCGAGCGGCACGGCGGCATCGAGCGCACCCGCCAGCGCGCCCAGCTTTTCACCGACGCCGCCCGCGAATTGATGGCCGGCTTCCCCGAGTCCCCTTACCAGCGGGCTTTGCTGTGGCTGACCGGCCTGGTCACCGACCGCCGCTACTGACCCCCATCAAATTTTTCCCCGTTCCCGCCGATATCAGGGGTGTGGGAGACCGTGTGCTTAGTGTGAGCTGCGACGAATCGGTCCTTCGCAGCGTGGACCGCCTGCCGCCTTTCTCCCCCATCCTGAACCGGCTGGCCGCCTCACTGGCCAGCGAGGACGCCTCTTTCGCCGAGCTGGCCACGCTGATTGAGAAGGACACGGTGGTGGCCGGCAACGTGCTCCGCCTGGTCAACTCGGCCTTGTACGGCTTTCCTGGCACGGTCAGCTCGGTGCGCCACGCGGTGGCGATTCTGGGACTGGCCAAGCTCCGCAACGTGGTCATGGGCATGTCCATTTCGCGCATGTGGCGCGGCGTGCGCACGCCCGAGACCTGGTCGCAGGCCCGCTTCAACACGCACTCGGTGGCCACGGCCATCCTTTCGGACTTGCTGGCGGAGCGGCTGCCGGTGCCCTACCCGGAAGGGGCCTTTGTGGCCGGCTTGCTCCACGACATCGGGAAACTGCTGATCGCCATCACCTGGCCGAACGAATCCGCCCTTATCCAGGCCATGGCGCAGGCCGGCGGCGCCAGCCTCGAGGAGTGCGAAATGGAGGTCGTGGGCACGACCCACGCGGCCGTGTCCGGCGCCGCCCTGCGCAAGTGGAACCTTCCGCTTCCCATCCAGCGTGCCGTCGCTTTCCACCACCGCCCCGAGGAGGCCAGCGCCGGCCAGCTCGACCTTAGCCGCGTGATCCAGGCGGCCGATCAGCTCGCCATCGACCTGGGCCATTCCCAGTTGCCCCCGGAGCAGCCGCCCCATCCCCGCTCCGAACCCCTGCTGGCGGCCTTGGGCCTGACTGACCGGGTCCCGGAATTAGTCGCGCAATTCAGCCCCGAATTCGAAGCCCTCCGCTCCCTCACCTAACCTCCACGGGGACAGACGGAACGTTCCCCATCCACTCCATCCGTGGGACAGGCAGTTTCGCCTGTCCGCCCTGCGTACCCCACACCGTCCCGCCTGTTCGACGGGCGGGTGGCGGGCGGAGTGCTTCTTGAGGAAGCGCTTGAGGTCGGCGCGGAAAGTGCCGTCGAGGCAC
>VFZS01000364.1 GCA_016871095.1 Acidobacteriota bacterium | reverse complement strand
CATGAGGCGCACATCCCGCGGCGGACAAGCTCTTCGGCCTTATCCAGCCGGCGCATCTTGTTTGCGAACCCTCTTGTGCTCGGTCCCCGTCATGCAGTGGGCGCCAGACCGAGCCGCCGGCCCCTCGGGTCTGGCCGCGCGCAACTCGACGGCCATGATAGCCAGCACCGCCATGTTCAGGGGATCCTCGCTGAAGACCACCGAACGGATGCCCGCCTTCCAGGCGCGCCCCAGGTGATGCGGGTCGTTTCGGGTGATCAGCACAACCCGGTCCGGATTGAACGAAGCGGTCGGCAGACGGTCCAGCCCCTGCGCATCCACCACGATGACCCCGCCTTGGGCGAGATCCGGCGCCTCCACACGGCACACCTCGACGCTGCCATTGCGCTCCAGCAGCTCCTGCAATGCCGCCGCATAGCGCACGTCACCAATGGTCAGTTGGACCCGCTCCATATGCCCGGCCTCCCGGCCGGGGATGCTACCGCCTACTTCTTCTCCTTCTCCTCGCACTCTTTGAGGTTCTTGCTTTCCTTCCAGCACTCGCCGACCTTATTGAGTTCCTTGCCCTTGGTGTGGCAGACGACGCACTTGGCCTTCTCTGTCTTGGTGTATTCCGGCTTGGCGTAGGAGACCGAAGTGGCCACCGTGAACCCAGCCGCCAGCACGGCGGCTCCCAGAAGGTAGTTGAACTTGCGCATTAATCCTCCACCCGCAACCTTAGCAATCCTGTGGCCAGACCAGCCAGGGCTTCCCCCTCCGCCGGAACCGCACTCCGCGGCTTGTGCTAAGGCTAACCACCACCACAAGATAGACCGAACCGCCCCCACCCTCATCCCCAGCCAGCGATTGAGGCCATTTGCCAGATTGGACCGGCGACCCTCTACTTCTGCGTACCCCCAAACCGGCGTTCTGGGTGAAATCACCCACAGTGCGCTACAATATGGGAAAGGATGTACTGGTGATTAGCAGCCCCCTCTCCAAGCTGGTTCCTGCCTGGCAGCGCGCCGCGGTGCTGGAAGCCGTCTTTGACCAGATCTCCGACGCCCTGGTCTTGTACGACAAGAACCTCCAGATCACCGGCGTCAACCGCTCCGCCGAGCGGCTGTTCGGCCTCTCGGCCGAAGACATGGTGGGCCGCGATTGCCGCGACGTGTTCTGCTGCCCGAGTTGCCATCCCGGCTGCGGTCTGCTGGAGGGCCTCAGCCAGGGGTCTTCCCTCCCCCACTGCTCCGTGCGGCTTCACACCGACGACGGACGCGAGCGGATGGTGCTGATCCGCACTGCCCAGATCTTCAGCCAGGACGGGGAGATGGAAGGAGCGGTGGCCACGGTCAAGGACATCTCCGAGGAGGTGGCCCCCCTCCACCGCGAAGTGATTGCCGAGTCCCCCGCCATGCGAGAGGTGCTTAGCTTCGTGCGCAAGGTGGCCTCCAGCGAAGCGGCCACCGTCTTACTCGAGGGCGAGAACGGGACCGGCAAGGACCTGATCGCCAAGACGCTCCACCACGAAAGCCCCCGCCAGGCCGAGCCTTTCATCGCCATCAACTGCGCGGCCATCCCCGAGACCCTGCTGGAGAGCGAGCTGTTCGGCTACGAGAAAGGCGCCTTCACCGACGCCCGGAGCCAGAAGCGCGGCCTGTTTGAGCTGGCCGACAAGGGCACCCTCTTTCTGGACGAGATCGGCGAGATTCCTCTGACACTTCAGGCCAAGTTGCTGCGCGTGCTCGAGGAGCAGAGCTTCCGCCGCCTGGGCGGGTTGAGCGACATCCGGGTGGACCTGCGTTTTGTGGCCGCCACCAACAAGAATCTTCGGGAGGCGGTCAACGAAGGGGCCTTCCGCCAGGATCTGTACTTCCGCCTTAATGTCATTCAGATCGTGCTTCCTCCGCTGCGGGAACGCCGCGAGGACATCGAGCCGCTGGCGGAGTTCTTCGTGGACCACTACAACCGCAAGTTCAAGCGCCACCTGGAGGGGCTGACCCAGGAGACCGCCGACCTGCTCCTGGCTCACGACTGGCCGGGCAACGTGCGCGAGCTGCGCAACGCCATCGAGCGGGCCATGATTCTGGAGGAGGGGCCGCGCATCACCGCCGCCAGCCTGCCCATCTCGATCAGCCACTCCGAGCCCCGTCCGGCGGCGCGGCAGTTGCGCCCCGAGGCTCCCGACAACGGCATGTCCCTGGTGGACAATGAGCGTCAGTTGCTGATTCGCGCTCTCGACAGGACCGCCGGCAACCAGACCCAGGCGGCCCGCCTGTTGCGCATCACGCGCGACACCCTGCGCTACAAGATGAAGAAGTACAACTTGCGGTAGCGCCCCGGCGGCTCAGGCCCGCGCGATGGCGGGGTAGACCTTGCGAATGGCGGCCACGATATCGTCCGTCTCGCGCCGGGTGTACTTGGGATCCAGCGACGGGCCGGCGAAGCGGCTCAGTATGTCGATCGTGCGCGGGCAGGCCGCCGCACCGTACTGGATGGCCCGGCCCCGCGCCGAAGTGAACGACGGCCAGGCCGGGTGCACCGTCACCTTGTTGACAATGTAGGGCAGCGTGGGCAGAATCACCGACCCGCCGGGGCGGCTCACCGGCACGCCCTCGGCCCGCATGGCCGCCATGAACTTCTCGCACTGCTGCTTGCTTCGGAACTCCATAAACACGCCGGAACCCAGCTCGCCAGCCGGGTCCGGCAACTGGCGGAACTTGATGCCCGGCAGGTCGCGCACGCCGTCGTAGACACGCCGCGCGCTGGCGCGCACCGAGCTTACGATCTCCTCCAGCTTGCGCAACTGGGCCAGCAGCACGCCCCCGCTGAACTCGTTCATGCGGAAGTTGGTGCCCGCGAACCAATCCAGTTGGGGCTTGCCCACCACCTTCTCATGCAGATCGCGCAGGCCGCCCAGGTCGTGATAGCGGGCCGCCCGCTCGAAGATCACCGGGTCGTTGGTCACCACCGCGCCGCCCTCGCCCGCGGTGATGGTCTTGTTCAGTTGCAGGCTGTAGATCCCGATGTCGCCGATCGAGCCCAGCGGCCGCCCCTTGTAGCTGCCCCCCACGCTCTGCGCGCAGTCTTCCAGCAGCTTTAGCTTGTGCTTGCGGGCGATGGGCAGGATGCGGTCCAGGTCCGCCGGGTTGCCCTGGAGGTGCACCGCCATGATCACCTTGGTCTGCGGCGTGATCCGGCGCTCGATGTCGCTCGGGTCCAGGTTGAAGCTCTCGTCGATCTCCGCGAACACCGGCAGCGCGCCCGCGTGCACCACCGCGTCATAACAGGAGTGCCAGGTCCAGGCCGGCAGAATCACTTCGTCGCCCGGCCCGATCTGGAGCGCGGCCATGGCGGTGTGCAGCGCCGCGGTGCCCGAGGTCACGCCCAGGGCGTAGCGGGTCCGCATCCACGCCGCGAACTCCTTCTCGAAGGTGGCCACCTTCATGGGCGGCTCACTGCCCCGCCCGTACCACCGGAAGGGCCGCCCCGTTTCCAGCACGTCGTTCAGTTGCTGGCGCTCTTTCTCGTCGTAGTACTGCGGGCCCCAGTAGTCGGCGCGCAGCGGCTTCGAGCGCACCGGCGTTCCACCTTCCACCGCCAACTGCGGCGCCGCCTGGGCGCTGCCCGCCGCCAGAGCGGCGGTTCCCAAGAACTTTCTGCGGTCCATGATCTTGCTTCTCCCTCTGAACCAGCATATTCCTCCCGCCCCGCCAAGGCAAGCAGTATGATGGGTGCCATGCTGCGCCTGCTCGCTTTTCTACTGACCACCCTGGCCGCCTGCGGCCAGACCGTATTCCGGCCCCACCCGGTGGCCCCCCGGGACTTCGCGGTAATGGCCTGGGGCAGCTCGCCCTCCGATCCCGGCCACCTCAGCGGCATGCGAGAGGCCGGCTTGAACCTCTCCGGCTTCTGCCGCGCCGCCGACCTGGACCAAGTCTCCGCGGCGGGCCTGACCTGTTTCGTCAGCGACAAACGCGCCAACGGCTACGACTGGGAGAAGCTGCCTCCCGAGGCCGAGCTCCGCGCCGCCGTCTCGGAGCTGGCGCGCCAGGTCGGTTCCCACCCGGCGGCGCTCGGTTTCTACCTGCGGGACGAGCCCCACGCCTCGCTCATGCCGGGCCTCGGCCGCGTGGCGGCCCTGCTGCGCGAGGCCGCGCCCGCGCTGTGGCCCTATGTGAACCTGTTCCCATACCGCGTCAGCCCGGAGCGCCTGGGCACGCCCACCTACGACGCCTATGTCCGGCTCCTGGTGGATGTTATCCGGCAGCCCTTCCTGAGCTACGACAACTACTCGCTGGTCTCCGGCCAGATGCTGGACTACTTCTTCACCAACCTGGAAATCATCCGCCGCCTCTCGCAGGAGACCCAGACCCCCTTCTGGAACTGCATCCTGGCCAACGCGCACTTCAACTACATGGAGCCCTCCGACGCCACCTTCCACCTGCAGGTCTACAGTACCCTGGCCTACGGCGGGCGCGGCATCCAGTACTTCACCTACTTCACGCCGCAGATCGGCAACTACCGGCTGGGCGCCATCGACCAGTTCGGCAACCGCACCCCCACCTGGGAGATGCTGCGGCGCATCAACAACCAGGTTCACGCCCTGGCGCCCACCCTCATCAAGCTGCGCTCCACCGGGGTGTATCACTACCCCGATCCTCCCGAGCAGGGCCGCCACCTGCGCGACAGCCGCCTGGTTCGCTCCCTCGAGATGACGCAGCGCTACGTTCGCCCGCCCATCGCCGCCCGCTTCCTGGCCGGCGAGTTCGAGGACCCGCAAGGGCGTTCCTACCTGATGATCGTCAACAAACACCTGGACCAGTCCTTCCAGTTCAGCGTCCAGCTCAAGCAGGAGGGCCGCACGCTGCGCCGCGTCTCGCCTTACTCGGGCCGCGAGGAAGCTTTCGGCCGCGAGATGGACTGGCTGGCCCCCGGCGCGGGCGTGCTGCTCAGGGTAGAGTAGGCGCCAGCCGCCGCTAGCGGCAGCCCCAGCCGGACCACCGTCCTGGAGCGCGGCATGGCATAGTATAGGGCGGATGACACCATGATGAGATGGTTCTACGCACTGGCCATGCCCGGCATCTGTTCGCTGGTTGTGCCCGGCCGCTCGGCCGCCCAAAACCAGGAATTCCTGGCCTTGCAGTCTCACTTCGAGCGCGTGACCGGCGAGCGCTCCAGCACGGTCTTCAGCGGGATCCGGAGCGTTCAGCAGTGGGAGCAACGCCAACAGCGAACCCGGCTGGCCCTCACCAGGATGCTGTGGCACGACCGGCGCTGGCCCGACAGCCCGCCGCCGGCCAGCATCACCGGCCGCTTGGAGCGTCCCGGCTACACCATCGAAAACCTGGTGCTGGAGACTGCCCCGAACCTCTACTCGACGGCCAGCCTGTACCTGCCGGCGACGGGCCGAAAGCCATTCCCGGTCATCCTGTACCAGTGCGGCCACGCCAACAAAGACCGCTTCACGCGTCACGGCGCCTGGTTCGCCGCCAGGGGCATCGCCGTGATGATCATGGACAACATCGAGATGGGCGAGATCGAGTTCACCCACCATGGAGTCTACGCCCACGCCTGGTTTCACTGGTACAGCCGCGGGTTCTCTCCGCTGGCCGTAGAACTGCTCAACGCGCGACGGGCGCTGGACTACTTGTGCACCAGAGACGATATTGACCGGCTCCGGATCGGCGCCACGGGGAGATCCGGCGGCGGGATGGCCACCTTCTTCCTGGCGGCCATCGACGAGCGGGTGAAGGCTGCCGCTCCCGTCTCCGGCACTCTCTCGACGGCGGGCTGGATCCGGCAGCGCCTGTCCTCCGCGCACTGCGATTGCCAATACCCGGTGAACAGCTACGGCCTGCTGTACTCCGAGATCGGGGCTCTGACGGCGCCTAGCGGGAGTTTCATAGGCTGGCACGCCATCA
>VFZS01000363.1 GCA_016871095.1 Acidobacteriota bacterium | reverse complement strand
GCCGAGAAGTGGCTTCAGAACTACGGCCCCGGGCTGCACCGCGTGGTTTTCTACGGCGACCACACCCGCACTCTCGAGCGCATGGGCCGCCTCCTGGGCTTCGAGGTGGTGTACGAAATGTGAAGCCTACGGGCTTCACGCCGCGAACAGCCGCAGACCCGGAACGTCGCGGAAGTCGGCCTCGTTGAGCGTCCACAGCGCGGCGTCGCGCGTCAGGGCGCAAGCGGCGATGGCCAGGTCCAACTCCCGACCGCGGGGCTTGCGGACGGCCGCGTACAACTCCGCCGCCAGGACCGCCTCGCGGGGACCGAACGGAACGGCAGATTCCCGCGGGAACAGAGCCTCCTGGGCGGCGAGTTCCTCCGGCAGGCGCGGCCCCCGCAACCACTCGTAGAGCGCCAGGGCCGGCAGCAGCAGGCGCTCGCCGCTCTCGATGGCCCGGCGGAGCGCTCCCGCGGAACGGCGCGGACCGGCAAGGCTGTCGATGAGCACGCAGGTGTCCAGCAGGATCACCGGCCCCTCGTCCCGGCGGAGCGCCGCCCGCCGGCTCGACGGCTCCGTTGGAGGTCCTCAAGTTCTTTCTGGACCCGCGCCAGCGGCCGCCGTGGAATGCGCGGAACGAGGTCATCGAAGGCTCGGAGCAGGTGCCGGCGCTCCCGCTCGCTCAGCCGGCCGATGCGCTCGTGGAAGTCCTGGATGGCCTCGCGCACCACTTCGCTCTTGGGCCTGGCCAGGCGTTCCGCCGCGGCCTGGAGCCGGGCCACGGTGGGTTCATCCAGAGTAAAGGTGACTTTGACCGTGCCCATACTGGAGCCATACTACCATACCGGCTCCACACCGGGCCGCGCTAGCCGCCCAGCTCCGCGTTCACGCGGTTCAGCAGCGCCTTCATGTAGCCGATCGAGTGCGCCGTGCCGGCGTAACGGCCGCCCACCATCGCGGGGACGTGGTCGGCGATGACCGCGCCCGAGAAGTCCACCTCCCGCAGCGCCCGCATCACCTGGTACATGTCCATGTACCCTTCGTCGAGAAAGGTCTCGCGAAAGTGCGGCAGCGGGGCGTGCACGTTGCGGAAGTGGATCTTGAAGAGCTTGCCCTGCTTGCCGAAGTAGCGGATGGTCTCCACCACGTCCCGGCCCATCAGCTTGCCGCCCTCCAGCCAGCAGCCGACGCACAGGCACATGCCGATGTGGGGGCTGCCCGCGATCTCGAAGGCCTTGCGGTAGCCGTCGAAACTCGAGAAGATGCAGCGCGGCACTCCCCCCAGCTCGGGCACCGGCGGATCGTCCGGATGGATGCCGATCCACATGCCCAGCTCCTCGGCCACTGGAACCACTTGCTTGACGAAGTAGACGTAGTTGTCCCAGATCTCCTTCTCGGTGTAGCGGCGGCCGTGGGTGAGCGGCGCGTGGAAAGCCTTGCCCGCCCAGTTTCCCCTCTCGGCCTTGGCCAGGTTGAAGGCGCGCGCACGGGAGCCGCCGCGGCCCAGCTCCGGCTCGGTGCTCCAGATGCCGTTGCCCATGTGGGCGTAGGTGGTGTAGAAAATGCCGGCCCGGGCCAGGTTGCGCAGGAACTGCTTGTACTCCTCGATCTTCTGGTCGCGCCCGGAGAGGTTGAGAGTCACCTCCTCCATGTTGTGTACGCTCGAGTTGCCGATGTTCCAGACCTTCAGGCCGGTGGCCTCGACCTTCTGGCGCAGCCGCAGGTAGTTATCGTAAGTGCCCGTGGCGGCGCCGCCCGGGATGTTGACGTACTCGACGCCGAGCTGGCGAACGAACTGGAGTTCTTCATCGCTCGGATCGCCCGAAACCTGCACCGACAGCTTGATGCCCGGCCCCCAGGGGGGCTGCTTGGCGGAGCGGGCAGAAGGGAGCGCGGTCGTCGCCACGCCAGCCAGGGCCAAGCGCTGGAATTGCCTGCGGGGGATTGGTCTCATGCCCGACATTGTACACGCAGCAAGAGCGGGAAACGGGTTGCCGGGCCGGCGGTCACACCCGGACCACGAAGCGGCAGGCCGCGTCGCCGCGCTTGATCGAGTGGGTCAGTTCGACCTGCACCGGTTTGCCCGTGACGGTCTCGAACACCTCGTGCACCCAGCCGCGCGAGCAGTTGCACCAGGTCTTCGACAGGCGTTCGGGGCCTTCCCCCACGATGTGGCAATAGCACTTGGGGTAGCGCAGGTGAACTACATTGCCCTCGCGCCGGCAGTTGTCCTTGCCCACATGGCGCGCCAGGTTGGCCACCATCTTGTCCAGGTCCCCCTTGGCGGCCTGGGCCTCCCGGAGGATGCCGCTGCGCCGCGCGCAGGCCCGCCCCATGGACACCATCGTCTTGGTCCGCGCAGGCTCGTCCACGTTGGCGTCGAGGTTCTGCACGAGGCTCTCGACCCAGGCCTGGTGCATCTTCTTCCACCGCTCGGCGGCCTGCGCCGAGGGCTCCTGCCCCGAGGCCTTCTTGGCGCCCAGAACCACCAGCGCCGCGCTGGTCAGGTTGACGAACGCCTTCCTTTCCATGCGCCTATTCTCCCACTTCAGTTCCTGCCACGGTTGACTGCACCGTCGGGGAACATGCGGGCTGTCCCCATTGGCCTACTCCGTTCCGTAGTTGACTTCCAGGCGGCGGATGCGCAGCGCGGAGAGGAAGATGGCCACGGCGGCCAGCAGGATCAGGCCGGGAACGGCCAGCCAGGGGAGCGGAGGAGCGTGGGGCAAGGGGCCCGCCGATGGCGTCAATGCCCTCGAGGTTTGCACTGGGGCCGCCGATCTAGAATAGGTGTTGACCCTGGGCGCTGACTTCGCAAGAATCGGTAGTGTAGGGATACAGGTTCTCCCGATGGCGGCCGGTGCACTGACGGGCTCAAAGAGACCGAAGGGCTTGCCCATCGTCAACGTCGCGATGGTGCCACAGCGCAGCCCTTTCCGGTACCCGGGTGGCAAGACCTGGTTGGTGCCTTACATCCGTCACTGGCTGAGACACCGTTCCCGCCCGATCAGGGAGCTGATCGAACCTTTTGCAGGCGGTGCTATTATCGGGTTGACCGCGGCGTGTGAGGGTCTGGTGGAGTCGGCGACGCTCGTTGAGAAGGACGCCGACGTGGCGGCGGTTTGGCGTGCCATCCTGGGTGGGGAGGGGCGCTGGCTTGCTGACAGGGTAGTCGATTTTGAGTTGACGCCCGAATCGGTGCGAAGAGCGCTGGATTCAACGCCGCGAAGTACCAAGGAGCGCGCTTTCCAGACTTTGCTGCGCAACCGCGTCCAGCGAGGCGGCATTCTGGCTCGCGGAGCGGGACTGATGAAGAACGGCGAGAACGGCCGGGGTCTGAGGTCGCGGTGGTACCCGGCGACCCTCAGGAAACGCATCCTGGCGATACTGGAGATGCGGAATCGAATCACTTTCGTCGAGGGCGACGGCATGGAAGTCATACGCCGCAATTCGCGACGTCGAGACGTGGTCTTCTTCATCGATCCTCCGTATACGGTGGCCGCACGGAGGCTGTACACCCACTCCGAAATCGACCACGAAGAGCTGTTCTCTCTGGCAAGCGAGCTGGCCGGCGAGTTCCTGATGACATACGACAACGCCGAAGAGATCCGCGCACTCGCCGCACGCCATGGGTTCGAGATGCGGCTCGTCCCCATGAAGAGCACGCACCACGCCGAGATGCTGGAACTGCTTATCGGGCGAGACCTAGGTTGGGTGCCTGTTCAGGGTAGTGCCGCCGCAACCGCTCGCCAATTGACTCTTCAAATCGAGCAAGGCTTACCGGATGACCTCCGGTGAGTCCCTCAACGGCACGCTCGAGAGTCGTCAGCCGCGAGAAGCCCCGCCTGAGCGCAGCCTTGGTGTGGCTTTCCGTATACTCAACGGCAAACCAGGCGACGTCGCAGTTGGAGATGTCCGCGACATCGTCCATCCGTCCCATTGCCGAGAAGAAGTCCACGTCCACGACCACTGCCAGCTTCTTTCCCCAGCGCCGCAGTCACGGCACCTTGATCTGGAGCTGGGGCATTAGTCGCTTTGGGCCGGAGCTCCGGTAGTCCGGGTGCCGGTCCCCGGCCGGGAAGGGCAGCGTGTTCCGGCGGTTCTTCAGCGCCTCGAATTCCAGCTCCATGTTGGTGCCTGAGAAGTAGACAGCCTGGATCTCGAGCGCACACCAGTGGAGCGGTCGCTGGGTGGGGTGAACGAGAACGCTGTCAATGTAGCCGACTTCCCCACCGCCCGCTGCCTCCAGGAATCCGATCTCCCGCAGCACCAAGGGTTCGCTGCTACCCAGCAGAACCTCTCCCACCCACTTGAAGATCTCGCCGTCTTCGAGAAACCGATGCGGGCACGTGGTCCGCAGCGATCCTGCTGGCGCCACAGCAGGCGAGCCCTTGGTCACGGTTTGCGCATACTCGCGGAGGGAACAGACCCCACCCTGCTTGGTGCAGTGGAGCACCTTGCCTGGCACAGATCGAGCGTCGAAGGCACGGCAACTCGCACGAAACGGGCATTCTACGGAAGGAGCCTTCCTCGCGGCTTGCTGCGCGAAGGCCTGCCGCTCCTCAGTAGTCAGGCCGGTGAACAGCCGACCGAACCACTCGCCGATTCCATAGCGGCGGCTTACCTGTGCTGATTCTGGCGCGACCTGACGACGTTCTCCGGGCATCCGAATCTCCATCGTAGCGCGCCCCGACCCCCTACTCTGTCCCGTAATTCACTTCCAGCTTGCGGATGCGGAGGGCGGAGAGGAAGATGACCACGGCGGCCAGCAGGATCAGGCCGGGAACGGCCAGCCAGGCCGAGACCGGCTCGCCCGAGATGGCGAACAGCGTGTTAGCGCCGCGAAAAGGCACCCGCACCGGGCACAGCGACTCTATGGACGGCGCTACAATGCCAGTGTGGCCGGGGCCAGCGGCTGCGCATGGACTGTCGAACGGACCCTCGGAGGTTGATGTCGAGCAAGTTGGGGCCGCGAGGTTGCCCATCGGGCCGATGGGGAGGAGAAGCGCGGGTGTGAGCACTAAGAACAGATGGACGATTTGGGTGGGGCTTATACTGTTCGTGTTGATGGGCCTATGCCCGCCGTGGGTCCACACAATGGAAATCGGGCGGGACATGCCGCTGATCGACGTGCCCGGGGCGTACGGTTGGCTGTTCGCACCCCCGACGCCTCCGAAGTCGGCTGGCCTCTACGGTACCAGGCTGGATCATACTCGTCTCGTTCTGCAATGGGGCCTCCTGGTTCTGGTTGTCACTGTGGGTGTGTTGACATTCCCCGGCACCACCGACGACTCCGACGAGGAATGACATGTCTTGGCCCAGGTCCTACGCGCCCCCACAGCGAGGAGGCGGCGCATGAGTGAAGGCGGCCAGGCAGCGGCACAAGCCCAGCCTGTGCCGGCAGGCCCACGTGAAATCTCCGCCGACAGACCTTTGACTCGCCCGGAGGAAGACCGCCTCGGATACGCACCGTTTGCCCGCCACCTGGCTAAAGCCTTATGTGAGAGGCGCGATCACGCAGGGCTGGTAGTGGCGCTGTACGGCTCTTGGGGATCGGGGAAGAGCACCGTCCTGAACTTCGTTCTTCACTACCTTCGTGAGGAGTTCAAGTCCGACTGCCCAACCGTAGTTCAGTTCAATCCCTGGTGGTTCTCAGGTCAAGAGCGTCTCACGCGGGCCTTCTTTGACACGCTTCACTCTGCCCTGGCCGGGCGTTCAACGTCTTCCAAGAGGCTGACTCGGCAACTGGCGCGCCTCGGCGACATGGTTAGTCAGACCCAGGCGCCGTTCGGCTGGGCGCCTGCGCTGCTCGTCAGACTGCTTAGGCGTCAGCCCGAGGATCTGCACGAGTTGAAAGCAGAGATTGAGAAGGCACTGAAGAGGAGGAAGCGGAAGATACTGGTCGTGATCGACGACGTTGACCGGCTGGCCGCC
>VFZS01000362.1 GCA_016871095.1 Acidobacteriota bacterium | reverse complement strand
AACGAATCGCGCCACCGCCTCCGGGGAGGCCAGCCGGCTTGGGGAAAGGAACTTGAGGGCTACGTGGCGCCCGAGCCGAGTGTCGCGCGCCTTGTAGACGATGCCAGAGCCGCCCCGGCCCAGTTCTGCGACGATCTCGTAGTGAGAGATACGCCGCCCCGACACGAGCCTGGTCCTCCTTCCGGTGTCCCGCGCAGAGACAAGCCCCGGCAGCTCATACCCTCGTCGAACTGGAGCAGAGGGCTATGTACATTTATTGGCACGTATGGAAGGGGCCTGTCAATTGGAATATGCCCCAGGGGTGCGCCACCCGCCTCCTAACCAGAAAGATTAGCGTCGGCACGCCGACCGGTGAGAATCAAGCGGGCCGGAAGGCGCTGACCAGCCTTCCGACTGACCGGGACACTAGCCGACAAGCCCCGTGCTTTCAGCTAGTTGTCGGTGACCACTCCGCCCCTCGCCTGCCTGGCACTGCGATTGCCCTTCCCTGGGGCGTGGAACCGGAACACAAGCTGGCGAGGCAAGCGGCACTCAGGCCGATTCCCCCACTCCGGTTCACACCAAATCCCAAAGAAAAGGAGATCTGAGATGACACGCAGGACCCTGGCCGTTTTCGCCGCCGTCGCCTTCCTGGTCGCGGTGGCTGGCTATTCGCAATCCACCGCCAGGCTGGTGAGCAACATTCCCTTCGACTTCTACATCGGATCGAAGGTTCTCCCCGCCGGCGAGTACGAAGTGAAGCCCGGCGTCGCTTCCGGCGCGGTGCTGTTCCGCAGCATCGACCAGAACGCCGCCGTGATCGCGCTGACCAACTCCAAGCAGGCCAGCCGGGCGCCGAAAGAAGCCAAGCTGGTGTTCAACCGCTACGGCAACAGCTACTTCCTGGCGGAGATCTGGCACCCCAATATCGACCGCGGCTACCAGCTTCCCAAGTCCAAGACCGAGCGCGAGATGGCCCGCAATGCCCCGGGAATCCAGCTTGCCTTCGTCCGCGCCATGGTGCGCTAAGGCGGCAGGACACACGTCCGCTCCAAACCTCCACCCTCACCCGGGCCGCTACCGGCGGCAACCTGAACCGAGCGGGTTCAGGTTGCCGCCGGCTTCTTTTCCCGCTACGGGCTCTCTGGCTCGATGATGATCTCGGGATCGTCGAGCAACGGCGGCGTGTTGGCTTCCCGATTCACCGCGACCGCGTAATCGTGACGCTCGGTCTTGGCCTTCTTCTGAACGTCATCCTCCACGTAGTTGCCCTCCCCGGAGACGTAGTCCGCCCGGCTCAGCGGCGTCTTATCCCCGAAGCAGATGGAGAACGGTTTGTTGCAAACCCACCTGATGTGGTCTCCGCGCTTGACAGAAACGCTGTAGCCGGGCCTCGGAGTTCCTCCGTCAATGCTGACCGAATAGTCCAGGCCTCCATCGATGGTGATGGTAATGACGAAGCTACGGGGTGTAGTACCCATGGTCGGTATCCTCCCTAGCGCACTTTCGGGCCTGAAGGCGGCACGCCGGCCGAGGCCAGCACCGATGCATATCGGGGGTCCTGGCGCAGGCTCGCCAGGTCCGGATGCCATTGCACTTCTGGGACAGGGTAGCCGCGTTGCAGGGCCGCCCTGAGCGCCTCCAGAGCACGCTCCCGGCGCCCGCTCATCTCGGACACCAGCACGCTCTGGAACAGCACATTCTTGTTGCCAGGAGCCAGACGTCTCGCCTCGGCGATCTCGCGCAGCGCCCGCGCCCGGTCCGCCAATCCGAGGCAGTAGATGGCCAGGGAGGCCCGCGCTTCCGCGTCGCGACGGTTCACGGAAAGATCCCGCTCCGCCAACTTGACCGCCTGGCGGTAGGTCTCCGCGGCCTTGCCGCCCGGCTCGGACGCCCAGCGGTAGGATTCCGCCAGATTGCCCCAGGTACGCCGGTCATTGCCGCCCTCCTGGACGGCCCGCTGGAACATGCGCACCGCATCCGAAAAGCGCCCCTGGAACTGGTAGATCACACCCAGGTTGCTGCGTCCCTGGGCCGTGGGACGCAGCTCCAGCGCCCGCTGGGTCATTCGGGCCGCGTCCTCCAGCCGCCCCAGCCGCAGGTAGATGGCCCCCAGGTTGCGATAGGCCAGGTCAGAGTCGGGCGCCAGCTCGACGGCTCAAAGGAAACAGCGCTCCGCGTCCTGGTCCCGGCCATGGCGGAAGTAGTAGTCGCCCAGGTAGCTATGACCGGCCCAGTAATCCGGCCACAGGTCAATGGCCTTCTGGAAAGCCTGGACCGCCTCCTGTTGCTGGCCTCTCGCCGCGTATGCCCGCGCCAGCTCACGGTAGGCAGCCGGATCCACGGGATTCAGCTTGAGCGCGCGCTGGAAGCGGGCGACGGCTTCGTCGTACCGACCCTCGTCGTGGTGGACCAGCCCAAGAGTCAGGTAGGCCGGGGCTAGCCGGTCATTCAGCTCCACCGCGCGGGTCGCGCTGCGCTGGGCCTCCCCGATCCACTGCGGATCCCTGGTCTTGCGGTACTTGCGGCCGTACGCTTCGCCGAGGCCGGCCAGCGCGGGCGCGTAGTCGGGATCCTGCTGCAAGGCTTGCTGGAAGGCGCTGATGGCGCGGTCCAGGCTCGTCGGCACGTCGTAGCGGCGCAGGTGCCCGCGCCCTTGCAGGTACAGATCGTAGGCGGCAGGAGCTGCCATCCGGCCGTCCCCGTCCTGCGGCTGGGCCAGCGGGTCCAGCCCAAGCATCGTCGCGGTGTGCCGGAAGATCCCCTCCTCCAGTTCCGCCAGGTCCACCAGGCGCCCGCCCACAGTGCGGTTATCCAGCACTCGCACGCGGCCGGCATCCACCAGGGCGAGCGCCACCCGCACCCCGTCCCGGTCACGCTGCACGCTGCCGCTCAGCGCCAGATTGACCCCGAACCTCCGCCGGGCCTCCTCCGCTCGGGTCACCTTGGCCGCACGCACCTCGCCCGCCGCCACCACCCGCAGGGAATCCGCCGCCTGTTCAAGCTGATTAAGCCTGGCGGTGAGAGTCTCCGTCAGGCCGTCGCAAAACGCCTGGTTGGCCGGCTGCTCGCCCAGGTTGGCGAAGGGCAGCACTGCCAGGAGCTTCCGCTCCGGCAAAGTCGCGGGCTCTAACCAGTCTGCGACCCGCTCTCGCAGGGGTACCGCCAAGCCCAAGGTGACCAGCGCGGCAGCCGCCGCCAGCGCCGTGCGCCAGGACCGCAGCCACCGAAGCAATGGCTGGTGCTCCCGTGACCGCGTCTGGCGGGTGTCTGCATTGAGCACGGCATCCGCCGTCCTGGCGGAAGTGCTCACCACTTCAGAACCGCGGCACACCCGCTGGAGGTCTTCCGCCAGCTCCTCCACGCTTTGATACCGCTCCTCCGGATCCTTGTCCGTGGCGCGTGCCAGGATCTCCCCGAATGCTGCCGGCAGGTCCGGGCGGACAGCCGCCACCGAAGGCATCCTGGCTTCGACCTCCTCGTGCGGATCTTGGAAGGGCAGTTCCCCCGTGGCCATCTCATACAGGACCACCCCCAAGGAAAAGATGTCCGCCCGCGGGTCCGCCTCCCCGCCCCGCGCCTGCTCCGGCGACAGGCAGGCCGTGGCGCCCAGGCTCGGCCCGGAAGCGGGCGCCCCGCTATGTCTGTAAACCCTGGCCAAGCCGAAATCCGTGATCTTGACTGCGCCCTCGCCCGAGAGCATGACCCTGCCGGAGCTCAGCTCGCCGTGGATCACGCCCCGCCGGTGTGCGTACGCCAGCCCCGCGCACACCTGGAGGGCATAACCGCCGATCTCCCCCAAAGAGAGGTGCAGCCCAGCCTGTCGCAGGTCCCGCACCCGCTGGTGCAGCGTTCCGCCGGGTAAGTGTTCCAGCACCAAGTAGGTCTCACCCGCCTCCTCTCCCACGTCGTACAGGACGGCGATATGCGGATGATTGAGCCTCGAGATGGCCCGTGCCTCGTCTACGACTCGCGTCACGGCCTCCTGGGAAGCCGGCAGGTACGGGGAGAGGAATCTGAGGACCACGGTTCGCCCCAGCCGTGTGTCTCGCGCCTTGTAGACGACACCGGAAACACTCCCGCCGAGTTCTTCCACGATGTCGTAGTGCGAAACCCTCCGGCTCGCCAAGGGCCTGACCCTCCTTCCGTGCGCCGACGCCCGAACAGTCCCCGCAGGGGTTGACCTGCCGGGCGCTCAAGCAGCGCCACCACTACTCGGGAGCAACTCAATGACCATCGGTAATCTCCCCGAGCAGGCGGGCTTACTGCAATCTTTCCCCCATCCTAGCCATCCCCGATCCTGATGGCTACCTTCACTTATTCGCACTTATGAGGTGTGCCTGTCAAGAGGTCCGCTCCCCCGGCCTCGGCGGCAGACCCTCTAACCAAGCGGATAGACACCTCACGGCGATTGGCGTGACTCCGGCGGGATCCGCAGAGCCCTGCGCCATTGCCGGCGGCGCCGGGCTGGTGAACAAGCCCCGCCATCTCCGCAACTTAGCCGCTGCGGGGCCCACCCGCGGCCGATTTGGCCCCGCGGTTGCCTCTCTGTGGGGCGTGGAACCGGAACAAATGGCGACGCAGCAGGGGGTCGGTGGACCGAGCGCGCCACGTGAAGATGGGCGGCCGTCGCGCCGCCCCCTCCGGTTCACAGTAAATCACAAACACAAGGAGATCTGAGATGACAAGAAGGACTTTGGTTGTTTTCGCCGTCGTGGCTTTCTTGGCCGCTACGGCTGGCTACTCACAATCCACCCTGGTGGGCAAGATCCCGTTCGAGTTTCGGGTGGGCAAATCCATTCTTCCCGCCGGGGAGTACGAACTGACCTCCAGCCTCACTCCCCAGATCCTGCGCATTCGGTCCACCAGTGGGAACACCTCCGTGATGACCCTGGTGAACGCGGCCGAGACGCTGAACGCGCCGAAGGAGTGCAAGCTGGTGTTCAACCGCTACGGCAACACTTACTTTCTGTCGCAGGTGTGGCGCGCCGCGAACAACCGCGGAACGGCGCTGCCCAAGACGAAGGCCGAGCGCGAGGTCGCCAGGAATGCCTCGGGTATGGAGCTTGCCCTCGTTACCGCCACGGGGCGGTGAGGCAGAAGGACGCGCACTTCGCCACCCGGACGTATTCCCACCCGCGCCGGAACGACCGCCAGTGGCAACCTGAGCCAACCAGGTTCAGGTTGCCGCTGGCGTTTCGCGTTCGAGCGGCCCTCAGATCTCCAGCGTGTTGTCGAAGACCATGTCCTTCAGCTTGAACTTCCGCCGCACGCTGGTCGAGCCCAGCTTCAGCTCTACCTCGACTTCGTTATCCTCCAGGACGATGACGTGGCTGCCCGGCAGCGTCTTTGGGAAGAACAGGTACAGATCCACGCCGCGCTCCCCGCGCGCGGGCTGGACAGCCTCGGCTTCCACCGGGGAGCGGCCCTTGATCTTGAGCAGCGCGCTGGACTTCATCTTCTGGGGGTTCATACGCGCCACGCCCGGGGGCATCCCGATCATCCCTACGATGTAGTGCGTCTCCTGACGTCGCAGGGTCTTGGCCGCCTCAGGGGAATTGCCCGCCTCGTCGCCGTATCGGGCACGGGCCACGGCCTGCTTGACCGGCAGCGCGGAGTGCCAGCGCACGATCACCGTGGTGGCCGGCGGTGCTTCCGGCGACCCCATGCCGCCGCCGCGCCCGCCGCCGCCTCCCATGCCTTCGTCACCGCCGCCCCCGGCGCCGCTCGAAGCCGCGCTGGGAATGCCGCCGCCGCCGCGTCCGCCTCGGCCTCCTCGACCACCAGCGCCGCCACCCATCATGCCCCCGCCGCCTTCCAGGCGGACCTCCACAGGCCGCGCCCACGGGGAGTCCTTGAGGACTTTCTGGACCTCCTTGTCGGTCCACTCGGTGAACTTCTTGGTCTTCCAGGGATCGGCCGCGATCAGCACGGCCACCAAGCCCAATGCG
>VFZS01000361.1 GCA_016871095.1 Acidobacteriota bacterium | reverse complement strand
GCGCCTACTGCGTGGTGCCGTCCGCGCGGGGGCGGGAGCACAGCCGTGCCAGTGAAGCCATCCTGGCGGAGGCGCGCCAGCTCGCCGCCGAGGGTTACACCGAGGTGCAGTTGCTCGGGCAGAACGTGAACTGCTACCGCGATCCCGCGGCGCCCGGCTGCGATTTCGTCGCGCTGCTCGGGCGCGTGGCCGAAACGCCGGGCCTGCGGCAGGTGCGCTTTACCACATCGCACCCGCGGGATTTCACGCCCGGCATCGTGGCGGCCATCGACGCGCACCCCACGCTGGCCAATCACATTCACCTGCCGGTGCAGTCGGGCTCCACCCGCGTGCTGGAGCGCATGCAGCGGCTCTACACCCGCGAGGAGTACCTCGAGCGCATCGCTTGGATCCGCGCCGCGCGCCGCCAGATCGCCATCTCCACCGACGTGATCGTGGGCTTCCCCGGAGAGACCGAGGCGGATTTCGAGCAGACCCTGCGGCTGCTCGAGGAAGTGCGCTTCGACTCGATGTTCAGCTTCAAGTACTCGCCGCGGCCGGGGACGGCGGCGCTGGCTTTGGACGGGCAGGTCCCGGAACAGGAGCGCGGCCGGCGCCTGGTTCTGCTGCAAGGCCTCCAGCGCGAGATTCAGACGCGCCGGCACGCCGCCCTGGTGGGCACCGTGCACGAGGCGCTGGTGGAAGGTTTCAACCCGGCCACCGGCCAGTGGATCGGCCGCACCTCGCAGAACCGCGTGTTGAACTTCACTTCGCCCGGCGGCCGGGCGGACAACCTGCTGGGACGCTATGTCGAGGCGCGCGTCACCCGCGCCGGCCCCAACTCGCTGGCCGGGGAGCGGGTTGGAAATCTGCTGTAATGGTGGCGAGGGAGAGGTTATGGAAATCGAGATGAAGATCCGCGGCTTGATGATGGACCCGGTCACCAACATGCCCATCGTCATCCTCAAGGATGTCAGCAGCAACACCATCCTGCCGATCTGGGTCGGAGTCTACGAGGCCAACGCCATCGCTCTCGAGATCGAGAAGGTGAGCACGCCGCGGCCCATGACCCACGACCTCATCAAGAGCCTGTTGCACGGCCTTCAGGCGGGAGTCAGAAAAGTGGTGGTCAGCGACCTGAAGGACGACACCTTCTACGCTGTCATCTGGCTGGAGCGCGACGGCGACATCATCTCGATCGACTCCCGCCCCAGCGACGCGCTGGCAGTGGCCCTGCGCCTGGATTGCCCCATCTACGTCGAGGAAAAGGTGCTGAAATCCTCCAAGGTGGCCGCCACCGTCTCCGACAAGGTCACCAACGAGGAACTGCGCCGCTGGCTGGAGAACCTCAGCGACGAAGACATGGGGCGCTACAAGATGTAGCCCCCCTTTCCGGAATCACGCGCAGGGGGCGGACAATTCCCGGCTGCCCTGTACTACACTCGCTGAGTTTCTTTGCGCGCCGCGAAGATTCTGGAGCCTTTGGTGGGGCGAGCGTCCACGCTTGCGAGCCGGCATCCTTGCCGGCTTACCTGCCGCGGGCTCCGGGCGCGGCCCAAAGCTGGTTGGAAAACCAGCTCGCAAACCTGGAGGTTCGCCCCACGGAACCGCCAGCAGGGCTTTGGTTGCGGCTATGCTGCCCTGTGACCCGGATGCCGTCGCAGGGCGCCGAGGAGAATCCTGAGGCCGCGGGCCGCTCAGCGGCTCGCCCGCCCGCCCGCCGCGCGCCGTGCGGGGGTGCGGAGCGTCCTGGCCCTCGGTTGCCGGGCGGCCGTGGGAGCCGCCTGGCGAGAGCGCGAGAACGGGGCCCGCAGTTGCGGCAGGCGCTCCAGCTTCAGCAAGTGCTCCCTGGAGGTCGCTTGCGACTGTTTTTCCCCGGCCCGGCTAGGGGGCGCAGGCTCCCTGATGAGCGCCGGCTCCGGCTTGGGCGCCGGCAGGACAGAACGGGGCTGGCGGAACTTGCCCGGCACCGGTGGTTTGCGGATCTTCAGGCGTGCCTCCTGGGCTTCCAGGCCGCGCGGGTGTGCCGGGACGGTCTCTTCGTCGTCCACCAGCCACTCCCGGACCAGGTTCGTCTTGTGTTTTTCCAGTTGCGCCATCGGCCATACCTTTCAGAGATCCTTATCGTACAGTGCGTACGGTTTGATTCTAGGGCGGAAAGCGGATGGTTGCAAGCTTCTAATGCATCTGCCCAAGGCCGGGCCCCCAGGGCCGACCGTCGCGGCAGACGGACCCGGTCTGGAGTTTACCCCGAAATCGCCCGATAGACGGGCAGTCAGCTTTGGAACGCGCGACGCATTCGTGGGCTGCCCACCTGGAGCGGCGGGCGGGCAGGATTCATGACCCCGTCAAGCGGTTGCGCTTTCTGCGACGGGCGGCTGGCAGCCGCCCGGAGAAAGCTCCCGCCGCCGGGGTACGCCGGCGGGCCGGCCCCATGGCGCTGGTCCCCATACTGGCGGCGCTGTTGCTGTCCTCGGTCGGCACGGTCTCCGTGGCTGTTCCGCCGGCGCCAGCGCCGCTGGTGGTGCCTGAGCCCCCGCGGTCAGGGGCGCCGCCCGCGACGACGTGGCTAGTGGAGCGCCACCCTGGGTGGGAACAATTCAGCAACGGGCTGCGCATCGAGACGAACCTGGCTGTTCGCACCCAACCGCGGCTCTATCGGCCCCTCTCTCAGAACCCTGCACCCGGTGCGCCCCTCGGGTTCAGGACCGAACCTGCCGGGATCGTCTTCCACGCCTCTGAGGGCCCGCTGGCCTCCTTCGAGCCAGAGCAGACCGGGCTGCTGAAGCGGCAGGGTCTGGGCCTGTTGGCCTACGCGCGGCGGCATCGCTTGTATCACTACGTGGTGGACCGCTTTGGCCGGGTCCACCGCCTGGTTGAGGAAACCGATGTGGCCGACCACGCCGGCCAGTCCGTCTGGGCCGATGCGGATGCCGTATACGTCAACCTTAACACCAGCTTCCTGGGCGTGGCCTTCGAGGCTCGTACCAGCCCGGGCGCCGAAACCACGCTGAGTTCGGCTCAGATCCACTCCGGCAAGGTGCTGACCGAGATGCTGCGCCACAGGTACGGAATCCCCGCGGAGAACTGCGTCACCCACGCGCAGGTGTCGGTGAATCCCCTGAACTTCCGCATCGGATACCATTCCGACTGGGCGCGCGAGCTTCCCTTTTCCGCCCTGGGACTGCCTGACAACTACCTCCAGCCCCCGCCCAGCGTCTACCTCTTCGGCTTTGCGTACGAGCGGGCCTTCTTCGAAGCGGCCGGCGCCTCCCTGCGCGCGGGCTTGCTCCGCTCCGAGGAAGAGGTGCGCCAGGCAGCGGCGGCCCGATCCCTGAGCCCAGCGCGCTGGAGGGCCGAGCTGAACCACCGGTACCGGCAGGCCGTCTCCCAGGTCAAGACAGAACGGGCGGCGTTGGAGAAACTGGCTGCCCGGGAGGAACTACACCCATGAGCGACACGGAACGAGAGCCCTGCCTGGGGCTCGACATTGGAACCAGCCGGATCGTGCTGGCCCGCCGCGTGCAAGGAAAGCCCGATTTCCAGGCGCAGCTTAACGCCTTTGTCACCATTCCTTTCTCGAAGATGACCCACAAGGTCCTCAAGCGGGAGGGCGTGCCCCATAAGGTCCGCATCCCCGAGATCATCATTTACGGAAACGAATCGCCCAGGTTCGCCGAGTTGTTCCACCTGGAGACCCGGCGCCCCATGCGGCACGGCGTCTTGAATCCCGGCGAGCGGGAGAATCTGGATCTGCTGCGCCAGATCGTAGCCAGCCTGCTGGGCGGGGAGGGCAAGGGCGGCGGCAAGCTCTGCTACAGCCTTCCGGCGCCGCGGCTGGACGGCAGTGAAGAGATCCAGTACCACGACGCCGCGCTGCGGCAGGTGCTTGGGGAGTCCGGCCTGGAGTTGCGCAGCATCGACGAAGGCCTGGCGGTGGTCTACGGAGAACTGGAAGCCTCCAACTACACCGGCATCGGGGTCAGTTGTGGCGGCGGAATGTGCAACGTGTGCCTGGCCTATCTGTCGGTGCCGGTGATTAGCTTCAGCATTCCGACGGGCGGGGACTTGGTGGACGGCCGCGCGGCCCAGGCCACCGGGGAGGTGGCCACGCGGGTGCGGCTCATCAAGGAGCGTTCGTTCGCCCTCAACGGCCGTCCCTCCGACCAACTCCACCGTGCCCTTACGGTGTACTACGAAGACCTGATTCGCACCCTCCTGACGGCCATGCGCCAAGCCTTTTCCGACACTAGCCGCCTGCCCCGGCTGGACCGCCCGGTGCCGCTGATGCTGAGCGGCGGAAGCGTCCTGCCGGAGGGTTTTCGCGAGCGCTTCGAAGCGGCCCTGCGCAAGGGCGAGTTCCCCGTGCCCGTCAGCGAGGTCATGCAGTCCGCCGACCCACTCCATTCGACCGCCAAGGGCGCGCTGATGGCGGCCCTGACCGACATGTAGGCGCCGGCCCGCTATCCTGTCGCTGGCCTGCCGGGCCGGGGCTGTTTTTGCCCGCCCCTGCTCTCTCTGCTACTGCCTGTGGAAACCGTCGCGGCCTGCGAGCATTCTGTGGGGCGGGCGCCCCCGCCCGCGCACCGGCCCCCTGGCCGGTGCCTGGCCGACCTGGGGGTCGGCCTGCGGCTCTGGGGAGCCGCCCCACCGGGTTTGGTTGCGGCGTAGCCGCGCTGTGTATGCTGTATGGAGATGGGATGGAGTCTGCTAGTGCTGGCACTGCTGAACCTCGAATCCGGGCCGCCTCCGCGGATCGAGGTGCAAGGGCACCGCGGCGCCCGGGCGGTGTTGCCGGAGAACACCTTGCCGGCCTTCGAGCACGCCCTCGAGGTCGGCGCCGACGTGCTTGAGCTGGACTTGGCCGTCACCCGCGACAACGTCCTGGTGGTCTCGCACGACCCTGTTCTCAACGCGCAGATCTGCCGTGGCCCGAAGGCCGGCGCGGTGGTGCGGGCGCTTACGCTCGAGGAGCTGCACCGCTACGACTGCGGTTCGCTCAGGAATCCCCAGTTCCCGCAGCAGCAGCCCATTCCGGGGACGCGCATTCCCACCCTGGACGAGGTTCTGGCCCTGGCTTCGCGCGGCGGTTTCCACTTCAACCTCGAGACCAAGAGCTTTCCCGACAGGCCCGAATACACGCCTCCTCCCGAGGAGTTCGCCCGCCTGGTGGTGGAAGCGGTGCGTGGCAGGGGCCTCGCCGCGCGCGTGATCGTGCAGTCCTTCGACTTCCGCACCCTGCACGCGGTGAAGCGCCTGGCGCCGGAAATCCGGCTCTCCGCGCTGTGGAGCAAAGGGGAGCGCGACTTCGTTTCCATCGCCCGCGAAGCTGGCGCCGGCATAGTCTCTCCGCAGCTCAAGCTGGTGAGCTCCGCTCAGGTCCGCCAGGCGCATCAGGCTGGCCTGAAGGTGGTCGCCTGGACCGCGAACACGCCCGAGGAGTGGGACCGCCTGATCGCCGCTCGCGTGGACGGCATCATCACCGACGACCCGGCGGCGCTGATCCGTCATCTGCGCGCCAAGGGCCTCCGGTAGCGGCGGCGGCGTGCGACAATCGGAGGTTCATGTCATTGCAGGTGGAGAGCGAATCGCCCTTTTTTCTGGTGGGCTGCACGCGGAGCGGCACCACCATCCTGCGCGATCTGCTCAACTCCCATCCGCGCCTGACCATCCCCGGCGAATCCCATTTCATTGTCCCCTTCTACCAGGCTTACGGAGACCCCCGCGACGAGCGCGAGGCCGTGGAGCTGGCCCGCAAGACCCTCCATTTCTGGAGGGTGCGGTGCTGGGAGCTGCCGCTCACGCCCGCCGACTTCGCCGGCTACCGCTCTTTCCGGGACATGGTCCTGCGGCTGTACGAAACCTGGGCGCGCCTGCGGAACAGGCCCCGCTGGGGCGATAAGACGCCCTACTACGTGCTCACCTTTCCGGCGCTCCTGGAGCTTTTCCCGGGCGCCAAGATCATTCACATCATCCGT
>VFZS01000360.1 GCA_016871095.1 Acidobacteriota bacterium | reverse complement strand
GGAAAAGCGGTGCAGCTCCTCCAGGGTGAGCGACTGGCCCGAAATCGAGCCCAGCATGGCGCGGCCGCTTTCGGCGCCCAGATCGAACGCGAGGTAGTGTGGCATGGCAGCAGTGTGCTGACGTGCTGCCTCGCAACCTCGTCCGCCAGAGGCGCTGTCACGCCGACAGGCTGGAGGCCTGTCCCACGAGGCAGCACGGCAGCACCCTAGTTTACAGCGTTTCTGCTGCCGGTGTCAGGGTCTCCAGGCCGCGGGCTGGGCAGCGACCGCTGGGGCTGGGCCCGGCTCAGGCCGACCGGGCCCAGCTCAGCCGGTTGAAGCGGTTGAATACTTCGGCCGGCAGACCAATCACCTCGGCCGGGCGCACCGGCTTGCGCGGCGTCAGACGCGAGGGCCCGTGGAAGTACTCATCCAGAGGAAACAGGCTATAAGGCTCCAACTCGCGGAAAACCCGCCCCAGCTTCTGTTGAATCCGGTAGACGGCGTGGAAGAAATTGCCGCGGTCGATCTTGAGCTGGCGGCAGCAGAGCTTCCAGTCGGCTCCCAGCAGGAAATGATACTTAAAGATGCGATACTCGCCATCTTCCAGGTGACGGCGGCTCACCAGGATGAAGTCCGCCATGTACTCCTCGTCCTTGCGTCCCCAGGTCAGATTGCGCTCCCGCCCGGGGATGAACTCCAGCGAGACGCGGCTCATATGCTTTTCCTTGGTGGCGCAGTGACGAAACCGGCTCAGGCAGGCGCGAAAGACAGCCCGCAAGACGCAGTTACAGGGATTCAACCTCCCACCACGGCCCAGGTGCAGTCCAATACCATGGCACTGCACGCAGCAGTTGTTGGCCAGCGCGATCGTGTCGGATCGGGTCCATTCCATAGTCGATGTCCTCCGGCCGCCCGGGCCCTCTGTAGGCCCCGGACGGCGTCCTCAACGCTGGCTCCCAGCTTAGCGCCAGGACAGAATCGGTCAACCTTGTTTTGGAGGAGGGGGCCCCGCCCGCGGCGCGCCCCTCGCTGGCGGGGAGTGTTTCTCGTTGCATACTGGGCATTTAGCGGCTTTCTGAAACGAAGTCCAGGGCACAACAAAAAATTGAAGGGTTCTGAGAATATCCTCGAAGTCGCCTCTCTATTTCAATGAGGAATACCTGTTGGGCGGCCCGTACTTTCAGACGCTACAATACAGGTTGCTGGATGCGCTGCGGAGATGCATCGGCAACGGCGTGCTCACCGAGCGCGGGCTGGCGCGCTGGGCGGGCATTTCGCAACCCCATATGCACCACATTCTGAAAGGAGCGCGGGCGCTGTCGCCGCAAATCGCCGATTGCATTCTGCGCACTTTGCAGCTTACGGTGGTGGACCTGCTGGAGCTGGCCGAGCTGGGGGAGCGGCATGGCTGGGAGGAGCCGGGCGGCTCGCACGAGCGCGTCTGCATCCTGGTAGGGCAAGCGCACCGGGACCGGGAGCAAGAACCAGGAGCGGGCCTGCCGGTCGCTGAGTTCAGGCGTGGAACGGGCGAGCGGTGGCCGCTTCCCGGTAGATATCGAGCACCTGGCGCGCCGCCTCAGCCCAGTTGAAGCGCCGCACCTGCTGGAAGCCCCGCTGGATGAGGATCTTCCGGCGCTCCTCGTCGCGCAACACCTCGCGCAGGCCGCGCGCGATATCGAAGACGTTCTCGGGATTGACCAGCACGGCGGCATCGCCGACCACCTCAGGGAGGGAGCTCAGGTTGGAGGCTACCACTGGTGTGCCGCAGGCCATGGCTTCCAGCGGCGGCAGCCCGAAGCCTTCGTAGAGGGACGGAAAGGCGAAGGCCGCGGCAGCCTCGTAGAACACCCGCAAGGTGCTCACCGGCACGAAGCCCAGAAAGCGCACCGCGTCCTCGACGCGGGTCTCGATGACGGCGCGGCGCACGGAAGGATGCTTGGAGATCTCGTCGCCGATGATGATCAGGCGCAGGTCGCGGTAGACGGGATGGTTCTCCAGGTCCCCGCGCACGACCGCGAAGGCCTCGACCAGACGGGGGATGTTTTTCTGCGGCCGGATGGTGCCGGCGTAGAGGATGAAGGGGTAGTGGACCTGGTAGCGTTCCAGGATAGCCTCGCCCTCGGCAGACCACGCTCCCCCCTGCTCGCCCAGACGATGGCGCTCCAGGAAGCGCGGGTCGGGAGCTTCGTAGATCTGCCGGATGCGGTCGGGGGGAATGCCCAGCAGGGTCTCCACGTCGCGGCGGGTGGCCGAGGAAACGGCGATGATCCTGGCGGCGCCCAGCAGACCGCGCCGCATCCGGTACAGGTCCCAGTTCCGGCGCCAGCCTGGGCCCTCGGCGTAGAGCAGACTGCTGAGATCGTGGATGGTCACCACGTAGGGACGGCGCATCAGCCAGGGCACTTTCTGCACCGGCAGATGCACCAGATCGGGCGAAAACCGCCCCAGGAAAAACCGGAAGGTGAAGTCGTTGCGCGGGTCGGAATCCGGGCGGTCATGGAAGACGCGGGAAAAATTCGCCGGGAGACCGGGCAATTCGGCCTGATCGGCTGGCAGGAATACGAGCAAATACTGATTCTCACGGTCCAGGCGGGCCAGTTCCCGCACCAGGTTGCGGATATAGGTACCGATGCCGAAGTCGCGTATGCGCCGGACGTCAATGACGATCTTGAGGGGCATCACTTGGCGGCCGGCGCCATTCTCCAGACGTACAGGGGGAACCGCTCAGCCAACCCCGCCACGCGCCGGCGCACCGACTGGCGGGTCTCCTCCGAGTGCAGGCTGCCAAGGACCTCGGCGATCAGGCCCGCCACTTCCAGCATCTCCGGCTCACGGAAGCCGCGGGTGGTCACGGCGGGACTGCCCAGGCGGATGCCGCTGGGGTTGAGGGGCGGATTGACGTCGAAGGGAATGGTGTTCTTGTTTACGGTGAGGTGGGCCTGGTCCAGGGCGGCTTCGGCTTCCTTGCCGCGGATCCCCTTGGAAAAGACATCCACCAACAGCAGGTGGGTGTCGGTGCCGCCGGAGACCACACGGAAGCCGGCCTTCGCCATGCCGCGGGCCAAAGCCCGCGCGTTGGCCACCACCTGCTTCTGGTAGGAGATGAACTCCGGCTGCATGGCCTCCAGGAAGCACACCGCTTTGGCCGCCACCACGTGCACCAGGGGTCCGCCCTGCGTTCCGGGGAAGACCAGCTTGTCCACCGCCGCGGCGTACTTCTCGCGGCACAGGATCAGGCCGGCGCGAGGGCCGCGCAGGGTCTTGTGGGTGGTGGAGGTTACGATGTCGGCCCAGTCGCAGGGATTGGGATGCAGCCCGGCGGCCACCAGACCCGAGAAGTGGGCCATGTCCACCAGCAGCACCGCCTCGACTTCGTCGGCGATCTGGCGGAAGCGCGGGAAGTCCAGGATGCGCGGGTAGGCGCTGCCGCCGGCGATGATCAGCTTGGGGCGGTGATCGAGCGCCAGAGTCCGCAACTCGTCATAGTCGATGACCTCGTCTTCCCGCCGCACGCCGTAGGGAACGACCTTGTAGGTCTTCCCCGAGAAGTTGAGGTGATGGCCGTGGGTGAGGTGGCCGCCGTGGGAGAGGTTCATGCCCAGGACGGTGTCCCCGGGCTGGAGCACCGCGGCGTAGGCGGCCATGTTGGCCTGGGAGCCGGAATGGGGCTGCACGTTGACGTGCTCGGCGCGGAAGATCTGTTTGGCGCGCTCACGGGCCAGATTCTCCACCACGTCCACGAACTGGCAGCCGCCGTAGTAGCGCCTGGCGGGGTAGCCCTCGGCGTACTTGTTGGTAAAGACGCTGCCGGTGGCCTCCAGGACCGCCTCCGAAGTGAAGTTCTCGCTGGCGATCAGCTCCAGCCCGGAGTGCTGGCGCTGAACCTCGTTGCGCACCGCCTCCCAGACTTCCGGGTCTACTTCGGCCAGGGACCGCGCCATGGGCTCGACGGTCTCGCCGGTCGTCAGCAGGGTCTCCGCGCGGCCTTCCAGAAGGGCGATCTTGGCCACCCGGCGGCTGTGGCGCCCGCCCTCGAATGGGGTCTCCAGGAAGACCTCCAGGAGGGCTTCCGCGGTGGCCGCGTCGGTGAACTTGCCGCCCAGGGTGAGGATGTTGGCGTCGTTGTGCTGCCGGACCAGGCGCACCTGATCGGGGGAGGTTCCCAGGGCGGCGCGGGCGCCGGGGATCTTGTCGGCCGCCATGGACATGCCCACGCCAGTGAAGCACACCAGCACGCCGCGGTCGGCCCGGCCCGCGGCCACCTCGCAGGCTACCGTGGCCGCGTAGTCGGGGTAGTCGGTGGACTGCTGCGAGTCGGTGCCGTAGTCCACAACCTCGTGGCCCCTTCGCTCCAGCACGGCCCGCACCTGCTCTTTGAGGGGAAAGCCGGCATGGTCTGCTCCGATGGCGATGCGCATAGGGGGTACCGACATTCTAACATGCTAAGATTGAGGATTCGCCGCGGTTGTCCCATCGCCGAGACCGCTCCCTGACGGTCGCGGCTCAGAAAGCGAACACTGATGCGCTGGAGTCAGCTTTTCATTCCCACCCTGCGTGAGGATCCCGCCGAAGCGGAAGTCCTTAGCCACAAGCTGCTGTTGCGAGCAGGCTACGTCCGCCAGCTCGGCGCCGGCATATACAGCTACCTGCTGCTGGCACAGCGTTCGCTGAATCGCATCAGCCAGATCGTGCGCGAGGAGATGGACGCCATCGGCGGGCAGGAGCTGCTGCTGCCGGCCCTCAATCCCGCCGAAGTGTGGCAGGAATCGGGGCGCTGGGAGCTGATGGGCGACAACATGTTCCGCCTCAAGGACCGCTTCCAGCGCGACCTGTGCCTGGGCATGACCCACGAGGAGGTCATGACCACAATTGCGCGGGGCGAATTGCGCAGCTACAAACAGCTTCCCCAGATCTGGTATCAGATCCAGACCAAGTTCCGCGACGAGCCTCGCCCGCGCTCCGGCCTGCTGCGCGTGCGCGAGTTTCTCATGAAGGACTCCTACACCTTCGACCTGGATCCGGACGGACTGGACGTGGCCTATCAGAAGCACGATCAGGCCTACCGCCGCATCTTCGACCGCTGCGGGCTGGAGTACGTAGCCGTGGAAGCGCACTCGGGAGCCATGGGCGGCAGCGAATCGCAGGAGTTCATGGTGTCCTCGGAAGGCGGCGAGGACTGGATCGTGCGCTGCCCGTCATGCGGCTATGCCGCCAACCTGGAGAAGGCCGTCTCGCGTGCCCAGCCGCCCGCGGCGTCCGATCCGGACGGTGATTTGGCGCCCGAGGAGTTCCATACGCCGGGGCGCAAGACCATCGCCGAAGTGGCCGAGTTCACCAGCCTGCCGGAGAGCTCCCAGATCAAGAGCCTGGTGGTGGTGGCCGGAGATTCCCCGGCGCTGGTGCTGCTGCGGGGCGATCACCAGTTGAGCGAGACCAAGCTGGCCGGGGCGTTGGGCAGCGCCGAGGTCCGGCCGGCCCACGCCGCGGAGATATTCGGGTGGTTCGGGGCGGACGCCGGTTCGCTGGGGCCGGTGGGCGTGCGCAATATGCGCATCCTGGCCGACCAGGAACTGAAGGGCCGGCGCAACATGATCGCGGGCGCTAATAAGAACGACTATCACCTGCGGCACGTCACCCCGGAGGAGGATTTCACGGCGGAGTATCGCGACCTCCGACAGGTGGCCGCGGGCGACGGCTGCTCGCGCTGTGGGGCCCCGCTCGAGCTTCAGCGAACCGTCGAGGTGGGCCACATCTTCAAGCTGGGCTACAAGTACTCGGAGTCAATGGGGCTGCGGGTGCTGAATGCCGAGGGGCAGGAAGTCACGCCCATCATGGGATCGTACGGGATCGGCATCGGGCGCATTCTCGGAGCGGCGGCGGAGTTGTACGCCGACGCCGACGGCATGGCGCTGCCCGCCGCCATCGCTCCGTTCCAAGTGATCGTCACACCGGTCAACAACTCCGATGCGGAGCAACTGGCCGCCGCCGGGCGGATCTA
>VFZS01000359.1 GCA_016871095.1 Acidobacteriota bacterium | reverse complement strand
TGTTCGAGAACGGTAGTATTCCCACGTATATCAACCCGCTGGCGGTGGGAAAGGACGGAGCGATCTACGCGGTGGCCCGGCCGGAACCGGGCAACCCTCGCAGCGACCTGATGCGGATTCCGCCCGTAGTACGATAGCAGTCAGAGACGGAGGGTGACCATGAAACGGCAGTTCACACGAAGAGGCTTCCTGAGCACGACAGCGGCGGCCCCGGTGGTGCTCCAGGCCGCCGAGGAAAGGCCCGCCATCCTGGGCGGCAAGCCCGTGCGCACGGGCAGGTTTCCGTCCTGGCCCGTCGCCGAGCGGAAGGAGGAAGAGGCCCTGGCCGAGGTGGCCCGCGGCCGGAAGTGGTTCCGCGGCAGCGGAAAGCAGGTGGCCGCTTTCGAAGAGGCCTGGGCGAAGATGACCGGCGCGAAGTACTGTCTGGCCACCTCCAGCGGCACGGCGGCGCTGTTCACTTCGCTGAACGCCTTGGGAATCGGGCCCGGGGACGAGGTCCTGGTGCCGCCGTTCACGTTCGTGGCCACCATCAACGTGGTGCTGTTGCAGTATGCCCTTCCGGTGTTTGTGGATACCGACCCGGAGACCTGCCAGATGGACGCCGGCACGATCGAAGCCGCCGTCAGGCCGCGCACCGCGGCCATCATCCCCGTGCACTACGGGGGCAACCCGGCCAACCTGGACGAGATCCTGGCCATCGCCCGGAAGCGCAACCTGCGGGTCATCGAGGACGCCTGCCAGGCGCACCTGGCGGCCTGGCGCGGGCGCAACGTGGGCAACTACGGCGAGACCGGATGCTTCAGTTTCCAGGAATCGAAGAACCTCAACTGCGGCGACGGGGGCGCCATCATCACTAATGACGAGGCGCTCATGAGCCGCTGCTACGCTTTCCATAACCAGGGCCGCCGGTGGAAGGGAGGCGGCGACCAGGAGTTCTCCTACGGCTCGGCCGGCTGCAACCTGCGCCTAACCGAGTTCCAGGCGGCGGTGCTGCTGTCGCAAATGACGCGGCTGGAGGAACAGTCCCGCACTCGCGAGCAGAACGCCGAGTACCTGGACAGCCTGTTGCGGGAGATTCCCGGCGTACGGCCGCAGCGCCGCTATGCCGGCTGCACCCGCCACAATCACCACACCTACGTCTTCCGCTTCGACAAGGAGCAGTTCGCCGGCATGCCCAAGCCCATGCTGCTGAAAGCGCTGAATGCCGAGGGCATCCCCGGGCGGGCCGGGTACTCGCCGTTGAACACCGTGCCCTTCATCAAGAAGGCGCTCGAGGGGCGCGCCTACCGGAGCCTGTTCTCCAAAGAGCGGCTGGCCGAGTGGAACGAGCGCAACCACTGCCCCGGCAACGAGAGGCTCTGCCGCGAGTCGGTGGTCTTCTCGCACCAGTGCCTGCTGGGACCGCGCACCGACATGGAGCAGATCGCCGCCGGCGTGCGCAAAGTGCAGGCTCACGCGGCGGAGATGGCCAGGGCATGAGACTGGTTGCGTGGCTGCTGTTGGCCGGAGGCGCTCTGGCCCAGGAGTGGCAGGCCGGCCTGGCCAAGGCCGTAGTCACGCCCGGGGAACCCATCCGGATGGCAGGTTTTGGGGCCCGCACGAAACCGTCAGAGGGCGTCCGCCAGGATCTCTATGTCAAGGCGCTGGCCCTCCAGGATCGCGGAGGGCGGACCTCGGTGATCGTGACCGCCGATACCATCGGATTCACGCGCGCCATGTCCGAGGAGATCTGGAAGCGCAGCGGACTGCCGCGCGAGCGGCTGGTGTTGAGCGCGTCCCACACGCACAGCGCGCCGGTGGCGGGCCAGCTTGGCCGCCCCGGATACATGCTGAACGAGCACGAGGCCGCCGCCGTGCGCCGCTACCGCGCGTTCCTGCTGGACAGCGTCGTCAAGGTAATCGCCGCCGCCATGCGGGATCTGCGGCCCGCCGCGCTGACCTTCGGGCAGGGTTTCGCGGGCTTCGCGGTGAACCGCCGCCGGGTGCGCCTGCGCAGCCTGCCCGGACCGGTGGACCACGACGTACCGGTCCTGGTGGTGCGAGCGCCGGACGGCCAGCTTCGCGCCGTGCTGGCCGGATACGCCTGCCACGCCACCGCGCTCAGCGACTACCAGATCAGCGGGGACTGGCCCGGGTTCTTCCGTGAGGAATTCGAACGGGCGCATCCGGGCGCCGAGGCGATGTTCGTGGCCGGCTGCGGCGCCGACGCCAACGCGCTGCCGCGCAACACGGTGGAACTGGCGCGCCGATACGGCCAGATACTGGCCGCCGCGGTGGACGAGGTGGTCCGCGGCAGGCAGGCGCCCGTCACCGGCCCGCTCCAAGCCGCCTTCGACACGGTGGACCTGCCCTTTGCGCCGCCCCCCACCCGCGAACAGTTGCGGGCTGAACTCAAGGACCGCAACCCCACCCACCGTAACAACGCGGCGCGCCTGCTCGAGACCCTGGAGCGCGGCGGCAGGCTGCCGGAAAGCTACCCCTACCCCATCGAGGTGTGGCAATTCGGCTCGGCGCTGCGCTGGATCGTGCTCTCCAGCGAAGTGGTGGTGGACTATTCGCTCCGCTTGAAAGGCCGTTATGGGTGGAACGACACCTGGGTCTCAGCTTACGCCAACGACTACTGCGGCTACATGCCTTCGCTGCGCGTGCTCCGGGAGGGCGGCTATGAAGGCGGCGAGGCCATGGCCGGGCAGGGCCACCCGGGCCCCTGGGGCGAACGCGTCGAGGACCTCATCGTCGCCAAGGTGGAAGAACTGGTGAGGCGCACCGCGGCCGGCGGGTTGAAATGACGGCCACGCCCTGGGGGCGTCAGGGCAGGGGATGCTTCTCGAAGAAGGCCCAGATGAGTTCCGTGGCGTCTTTCGGCCAACTGTGGCCGGCGCCTTCCCGCACATAGGCGACCACTTCGACGCCCTCGCGGCAGCCGGAGTAGGACTGGCGGAAACCCGCGGGTTCGGTGGTCCGGGTCACCTGCGCCGGCTCGGGGCAGCCATTCAACGCCGCCCACCTCTCGATGGTCTGGCGGGCCGAGAGCACCGGCGTCTCCACAGAACCCATCTTCTGGATCCCGCCCTCGAAGGGCACCAGCTTGTCCGCCGTGCCGAAGAACATGTGGACGGATATGGGGCGGGCGGGCATGCAGCCGCTGGCCAGCCGGCTGGTCAAGGTGCGGACCACGGGGGCAATGGCCGCAATCCTGCCGGCCAGTTCGCAGCCCAGGCGGTGGCTCATCAGGCCGCCGTTGGAGATTCCGGTGACGAAGACGCGCTTGGGGTCGGCGTGGTGTTGAGCCACGAACCTCTCGATGAGCGCCGAGAAGAAGCCCACGTCGTCGATGTTGCGCTGGTGCGCGGTCCATTCCGGGATCCCCCGCAGGTCGTTCCAGTGTCTGTCGAAACCGTCGGGGTACACCACGATGAAGCCCTTTTCGGCCGCGAGCTCCTGGAAGCGGGTGGTGGCCGCCACTCGCTCGGAGGCGCCTCCGGCGCCGTGCAGGACGAAGACCAGCGGCAGCCTGCGCGCCGCTGCCGGAGGCGCATAGTAGCGGTAGGTCCGCGCGACGCCTCCGGCCTCAATGGACTGCGGCGTCAGGTCCGCGGCGGCCGCAAAGAAGGGCGTCAGCACAAGGAGCGCGTGCCATTTCACACGGCAGATTCTATCACTGTCCAGCGAGGGGTGAGTTCCTGGCGGGTGGTGGCAGTCCACGCCCCCCGCTTTCGCGATAGGCTGTTGTTCTGGAGGTGCGATGGAACATTCGGAGATGCTCCGGCAGGTGGCCCAGGCGGTCCTGGACATGGACGTTGAACAGGTGGCCGCCCTCACCGACGATTGCCTGGCGGCCGGCCTGCCCCCGGCCCGGATTCTCGCCGAGGGTCTCTCGGCGGGCATGCGGACGGTGGGCGAGAAGTTCAAGCAGGGCGAAGTCTACATGCCCGAGGTGCTGGTCTCCTGCGACGTGTACTACAAGGGCCTGGAGAAGCTGAAGCCGCTGATCCAGTCCGGCAGCGGGCGGGGGCAGCGCGGGAAGATGATCCTCGGAACCATTTACGGCGACATACACACGGTGGGCAAGGATGTGGCCGTCCCGGTTTTCGAGGCCGCCGGCTACGAAGTTGTGGATCTGGGCGTGGACGTGGCGGACGGCCAGATCGTCGAAGCCATCCGCGAGCACGCGCCGGACATCGTGGGTCTGGGCACCTACATGACCTCTACCTTCATGCACACGCGCGAGACGGTGCGCCAGATCGAGGCGGCGGGGCTGCGCTCCCAGGTGAAGATCATCTGCGGAGGGCCGGCGGTGGACGCCGGGGCGGCCCGGCGCATGGGCGCCGACGACGCCAGCGACGACGCCTGGGAAGCCGTGGCCAGGCTCGACCGCCTCATGGACGAGCTGAAGAAGGAAGGGAGGGCGTGATGAGCGAGATAGTCGATCGCTGGGTCGAGCGGCTCAAGGGCAAACTCCCGCCGGTCGGCGAGATGACCCACTGGGAGCGCATGGCGGCCGCCTTCGACCTGCGGGCAACCGACCTCGTGCCGGTGGCGCCCGAGCTGGATTACTGGCAGATCACTTACGCGGGTTACTCGCACCAGGAGATCTACAACGACGTGGACAAGACCACGGATGCCTGCCTTAAGACCTGGGCCGACCTGCGCGCCGACGCCATCTGGATGTACGTCGATATCAGCCACCAGATCGAGAACTTCATCCCGGCGGAGAAGCGCGCGCAGCACTTTGTTCACCGGGGCGACCAGGACTACCTGCTGTTCAAGCCGCTGGCCAAGACGCTGGACGAGGCCATCGCGCTGTACGAAACCCGCGCCTTCGAGCAGCACATCGCGGACTCCCGCGCGGTGACCCACTACACTCCCCACATGCTCCAGTTGCTGGAGTTCCAGGAGAAGATGGACCGCGTGGTGCCCGTGATCGTGGGGATCGGCACACCTTCGAACTACGCCGAGACCCTGGTCGAGGTGCAGCAGTTCGTGCGCTGGACCGTCACGGAACCCAAATCCAAGGTGCAGCACTACCTGGATCTAGCCCTGGCTGAGCGCATGGGTGCGCTGGACTTTTACGCCGAGTTCGCCGCCAGGAACGGCTGCCAGTTCTGCTGCCTGTTCGGCGGCGCGCGCACCTGGGGGCCGAAGCAACTGGCCGAGTTCGGCGAGGCGGACCGCATCTTCGCCGAAAAGGCCGCCCGGATCTTCCCCTACACCTTCTGGCACATCTGCGGCCACAACCTGCCGGAGGCCATGCAGGCGCTCACCGAGTGGAAGGGCCTTAAGGCGGTGCAGTACGACATGCCCTACTACAGCCAGCGGCTGAGCTACCCGGAGTGGTTCGAGCACGTGGCCCGGCTGTTCGCGGGCAAGCGTTGCGCCATGAACGCGCCGACCACACAACTAGCCTGCCACGGCACAGCGGAGGAGGTCCGCACCATGGTGCGCGACTTCATCGAGGCCACGCTGCCGCACACCACCGCGGTGGTGATGCCGGGCTGCGAGATCGACTCCTACTCGCCACTGGAGAACGTTCAGGCCATGATAGACGCGGCCCGCGAGAAGCGGCCCTCGGCGCGGGCATGACGCCGCGCGAGCGAGTGCTGGCCGCGCTGCGGCGGGAGCGGCTCCGGCCGGTCCCCGTGGGCGCGGTAACGCAGAGCGCGACCCTCGCGCAGATGGACGCGCTGGGCGTGCGCTGGCCGCAAGCGCACCGGGAAGCCGAGCAGATGGCCGCCCTGGCAGACGGTGCGCGCACCATCCTGGGCTTCGAAATGGTGCGGGCGCCTTTCGACCAGACCATCGAGGCGGAGTTGTTCGGCGCCGCCGTGGCGCTGGGCAACGCCTTCCACCTGGGGACAGTCCGCGTGTTTCCCTTCCGCCTGGACCAGCCGCGGCCCGCGGTTCCGGACTTCGCCACGGGACGCGCGCGCGCGGTGACGGAAGCCCTCGGCATCCTGAAGCGCAGAGCGGGCGAGGAAGCGGCGGTC
>VFZS01000358.1 GCA_016871095.1 Acidobacteriota bacterium | reverse complement strand
AGACCTGCCCGTCGGGACCCCGCAGCCCGGTCATCACCAGCAAGCCGCCCTGGAGGCTGGTGGCATCGCCGATCGCCGCCGCAGTCACGTCGATGTGCCCGCCGGGCTGGGAGAAGGGCGGCAGTGTGCCCGTCACCATCACCGCCGCGGTATTGCGCACCTGGATGGCGGTGGGCGGCACGCTCACTCCCATGCGCTCCAGCATGTTGGTCAGGCTTTGCGCCGAGAACACGGTCTGGCGGCGGTCCCCGGTGCCGGCCAGGCCCACCACCAGCCCGTAGCCGATGAGCTGGTTGTCACGCACTCCTTCCACCGCGGCCAACTCCTTGAGGCGGGCGGCGGGCGCCGCGACAGCCAAGAGCAGCGCCAGGGCGAGAACCGCAAGTCTTCGGGTCATGTTCCTAGAAAGGCAGCAGCCCCATCAGGAGCCGGTAGAGGAAGAACGGACGGCGCACGGCGTCACCCACCACGCCCTTGCCATTGATGCGGACTTCCAGTTGCGCCAGCCGGTCCGAGCGCACCATGTTGCCCGGCGTAATGTCCGTGGGCCGGGCCACTCCCCGCACCGTGATGTTCTGGACCTCGGAGTTCACGGTGACGTTCTTGGAGCCTTCCAGCACCAGGTAGCCGTTGGGAAGCACGTGAACCACTCGCGCCGCCACCGTGGTGGTAAGGGTGTTCTCGCGGGTGGTTTCCCCCTGCCCGTCCAGCTCCGAGCTGCCCGAGGTCCTGCTCAGCGCCGACCAGGGCGGCGTGCGCCCGAAGAAGGTCCCCAGCGAGGAATCCGTGGCGGACTTTCTCGACGACTTGGTGCCGCCGCGGGACGCGGCGGAGGCCCGCTCGGCCACCAGGATGGTGACCAGGTCGCCCGTCTGGCTGGCCTTGGGATCGCGTCCCAGGTCAGTCAGCAGTGCGCCCGGAAACCACAGCGAGCCGGGCGAGGCTGTCCAGCTCGAAGCCGCGGCGCGCCGGTCCGCTTCGTCAATGTACTGGTCGATGGGGCCGGGGCGCGGGGGTTTGTCACTGCTGGCGGCCAGGAGCGCCAGTCCCGGCGCGCACAACAGCCACACCGCGAGCCGGCTGCTGAAGCGTATTGGCATCGACTACCACCTTTCCTCCCGCTTCCACGCGGCCCGAGAAGGTCCGGCCGCTGGAAGGATTGCGCAGCGTGACCGAGTCCCCGGCGCTGCCGCTGGATTCGGCGCGCGCCTGAAAGCGCAACTGGGCGGCGCCGCTGGCGACCTCGACTGTTACGGTGTCGCCTCGCTCAATCTGCTGGGCGGGCATGAGTGCCGCGGGCAGTACCGGGGCACCCGCGGGAATGGCGCGGCGCGGAACACGTCCCACCACCAGGCCGGCATCTTGCGTGGGGGTCTCTCCCAAGGGGAACCACTCCAGCGACGCCAGCCGCACCTGTTCGGCTCTCACCGGACGGCCGGCGGGCAGGCTTTCCGCGGCCACCAGCCCTTCTCCGGAAACCATCAGCCTGACCCGCGCCCATACCGGCACGCTGCGGTTGCCGCCATAACGCACGTGGCCCCGCCAGATCACGGCGGTACCCGCGCGGGGAGGCGCCGGCAGAGCGGAGCGAGCGAATTCCAATTCTCCCTCCGGCACCGGATAGCGGCTGAACTCAAGCACTTCCACCCGAGGCTCAGGCGCGCCGGCAGAGGCGGCGTCCTTCAGGGCCATGCGCAGGGCCGCCTCGAGGCGCTCCTTGCTCAGGCGCTCGGTGCTTCTCTCGACGCAGGCGCCGGCGGCAGCCTCCAGTCGCACGCCGTGACGTTCCGCCAGCCGCACTAGCTCCTGGCGGGTGATCACCCGGCGCACTCCCGGGGCCGGGGTGTAGCCCACCACTTCGTCCGGAGGAAGCGCCGCCAGAGCGGGCGCCACCGCAGTGAGGTCGCTCACCCGGATGTTCTCACCAGATACCCGCGCACAGGCGTCCCCGCCTAGTGGCGCAGGCGGTTTCGCCTGCGGCCCGACCGGCTGAACGTCGGCCCCGCTGAGCGCCAGAATCACTAGTGCCAGGATCATCGCGTCAGGTTGTTGACCTGCTGGTACATCTCGTCGGAGGCCTTGACCACCTTGGAGTTGGCCTCGTAGGCCCGCTGGCTGACGATCAGGTTGATGAACTCCTCGACCACGCTCACGTTGGACTGCTCGGTGTAGCCCTGTAGCAGCGTGCCGAGACCTTCCTGGCCGCCGGGGTTGCCTACGGTAGGCTCGCCCGAGGCATCCGTGGGAATGAACAGGTTGCGCCCGATGCTGTTCAGCCCCGCGGGGTTGGCGAAGTTGGCCAACTGGATCTGCCCGGCCAACTGCGCCGTGGTCTGTCCGGGCTGGGTGTAGCTGACGGTGCCGTCGGTCGCTATGGTGACCGACTGCGCCTCGGGCGGCAGAGTGATCTGCGGTTCCAGGGGGTCGCCGTCCGAGGTCACCAGGTTACCGTCGCGGTCCAAGTGGAAGTTCCCCGCGCGGGTGTAGGCCAGCTCGCCCGAGGGCCGCCGCACCTGGAAGAAGCCGCGTCCCTGGATGACCATGTCCAGCGGGTTCTCGGTCAGCAGGAAGTTGCCCTGCGTCAGTATGACCGCGTTGGAGGCGGGGCGCGTGCCCAGGCCCAACTGCAAACCGCTGGGCACCACCGTCTGCGCCCCGGCGGATGCGCCGGGCGTGACCATGCTCTGGTAGAGCAGGTCCTGGAACTGCGTGCGCCGCGTCTTGAAGCCCACGGTGTTGGCATTGGCCAGGTTGTGGGCGATGTTGTCCACGTTCGTCTGCTGCGCGGTCATGCCGCTGGCCGCGCTGTACAAGGCTCTGATCATGTCAACTCCTTGGAGGACCTCACGGGCTCACCCGGGCGAGCTCTTCGATGGCCCGGCGGCCCATCTCGCCGCCCAGGCTCATGGCTTTCTGGAGCATCTCGAACTGCCTCATAATGCTGATGAGCCGCACCGCCGATTCCGGCGCTCCTACGTTGGAGCTCTCCAGCTTGCCCTGATGGATCTCGACTCCGGCAGCCGGCCGGGGCACGGCCTGAGGGTCCACCACACGGAAGTAGTTCTTCTCAAACTTGCCCAGGGCGGCTGGCTGGGCGAAGCTTACCAGCGTCAACTGGCCCAGCGCCTGACCGCCCTGACGGACGACGCCGTCAGTCGAAACCTCCAGCGGAAGGCCGGGATCGGCGCGGATGGGGATTCGCTCGACGGTGCGCAGGGGGTATCCCTCGCCGGTTGTCAGCACACCCTCGCGGGACAGCCGGAAGCTGCCGTTGCGCGTGTAGAGCGCGCCATTAGGACCGTCCGCCACAAAGAAGCCCTGGCCGGAGAGCGCCACATCCAGCGGACTGCCGGTGGGCGTCAGCGTGCCCTGGTTGAAATCGGTCCATTGGCTCTGGATCACCGGCAGGGTGGGCGGGTCGGCGCTGAAACCCGCCAAGGCGGGCTCCAGCGCCTCCGGGGCTACATAGAGGCTGTAAAACTCGCGATCGGACTTGTAGCCGGCGGTGGAGGCGTTGGCCAGGTTATTGGCCAGCATCTCTAAGGATTCCAGTCGGGCCCGCATCCCGCTGGCGGCCGCCACCGTTAGTGAGTCCATCGCTTCGCCTCGGACGGTTGAGGAGCAATTGGCGGGCCGCGTCGAGAAACCGCGCTAACTGCGTGGGAATTCGCCGATGAGCCGAGCGGAGGGGCGCCTCCAGCCGCGGCAATTTCCAGTCATCCTCCGGGCCGCGCCAAAATCTTGCACGCCGCTGGCGCCGCTAAGCGCTTCAAATCCGGGCAGTAACCGCGCGGCACTCCGGATGCACCGCCCAGCGGCGTGACTGCACCGATGCCCTGGCCGGAACTCATGGCGCCCTTAGCGGTCGCCCCGGCCTTCGCCGAACCCGCAGCCGCTTCGGTGCAGCCCCCGATCCTCACCAGTCTGTTCGCTTCCCTGCTGGAGACATGCCTGGACTCCGCTGCGGTCCGGCAGGGCGGCGCCCCCTGCCCCCAGGCTGATCTCCGTCTGCCAGCGGCAACCGTGGCCGGTCCAATCCCAGCTCAGGTTGACAACGGTCCGGCGCCCCAGACCCCGATGCCAGAGGCAGCCGTCGAGGTGGTTCTGGCCGCGCAGGAAGAAGAGGAATCACCGGCCGTTGTGTGGGGCGGCGCGGTTGTGCCGATGCCGCAGCTGCGGGTGGAGATACCTCTACCGGATGCTTCGGAAGCGGCTGAGGCGGAGCCTTGGCCGGCGCCTGTAATGCCAGCCGGCACTCCGTCCAGGCCCGCGCCTGCCGAGCCAACCGTAGAGGCAGGGCCAGCGCCGAACCGCCCCGTGTGGGAGAAGATTGCCACCGTGCCGCCGCCGGTCGCACCTTCGTCAACGGTCACCGGGGAACCCGTGTTGACGCTGGCGCAGGTCGCTGAGCGGACAGCGGCCGCTGGTGATCTTCGGGCCGAGCCGCTGGGCGCAGCACGGCCCGGAGCCGACCTGGCCTTCGCCGCCCGGTTGACGGACCTTAGCCCGGAACAGGGCCAGCGCCAGGTGCTCGCTGTTCTGGCTGCTCCCGAGTCGGAGGTCCGTCTGGCCGAGACCTTGTTCGGGGCTAGACCCAATCCGGTTCAGCCGGTTCCAGACCCCTCCCTGCCGGTCGTCGCTCGGGCGCCTGTCCCTGCGCTCGAAGGCGCTGGGCGAGCCGCGAGCGTCAGGGGCTTTGAAGAAGTAGATTCGGCGGTGCGGACGGCAGGCCGGTTACCCTCTGGGTGGGCCTGCCCCACGGTGCAAACAGAACACCTGGCTCGCCGTGGGACAGGCGGTTTCGCCTGTCCGCCGATTTCTTCACAGCCGCTCAGCGAGCGGTCCCAGGGCCGCCAAGTCCAGATTCCGGTGGAGCGGGTCGCGGCCCAGTCGCCTGCCCCGGCTGTAACAGACACTACTCAAGCCGTCGGCGCACGGGCTTGGGGGCAAGACCGCCAAGACCACCTTCTCGCGGTCGTAGTTCGCATGCCTGTCCCCGCGCCCGAAGGCACGGGCCGAGCCGCCAGCGTCAGCGAGCGGTCCCCGGGCCCCCAGTTCAACACGCCGCAGTGGGACAACCGCGACCCGCAACAGCCCGAGGCGGTACCCCCCGTCAAGCCCGACGCGGAGAAACAGCCTGCTCGCGGGGCCGAAGCCAGCATGATCGCCCTCCCCGTCAAGGCACGCCCCGCAGCCACTGGGAAGCACCAGAGCCTGTCCGAGTCGCCGACCGAGCCGCGTGGCTTTCCCCGGCCCACTCTCCCGCTGGGGCCGCAAGTGGTCCTCGCCGAGCAGCGCGCCACGCCCGTGGCCCCCTACCGGGCCCCCGAGTTCGTTGCCGCCCAGCCGGGTGCGCGGACGCCGTGGAGTGCGCCGGCGGATCTGCCTGTGGGTCCAACCGAGTTGCGCCCCAAGCCGGTGCACGAGTTCTCGCTGGTAGTTCCCCCCAGGTCCGGTGAGACTCGCGAGCATGGTCAGGTGCAGGTGCGGGTGGTGGAGCGCGCCGGGGAGATCAAGGTGGCGGTCCATACCCCGGACACTGAGCTGGCGCAGTCCCTGCGGGAGCAGTTGGGCGAGCTGGTGCAGCGGCTGGCGCGCACCGGCTACCACACCGAGACCTGGCAGCCGGGCGAGGCGCACCAGGCCGGCCTGCGCCAGCCGGATCTGGGCGGCGAGCACGACACCCCGGGCGGTCGCCAGGGCGACCCGCAAGGCTCGCAGCAACATCAGTCACGCCAGCACCGGCAGCAGCACCAGGACCGCCCCCGCTGGATCGAGACTCTCGAGGCGGCCGGCCTCGGTGACGCTTCCTCCCGGCCAGATCACAGGAGCATCCATGACCTCAGTCACTAGTCTGTCAGCGACACCCGGCGACACCGCCACCGCGCAGCAGAAGAACCTCACCACCGATCCCCTGGCGCAGAAAGAAGCTTTCCTGAAACTGCTGGTGGCTCAGATCAAGAATCAGAACCCGCTCAACCCGGCCGAC
>VFZS01000357.1 GCA_016871095.1 Acidobacteriota bacterium | reverse complement strand
ACGAACCATGCGACCTGACCCTGCCTGTTCCCATCCTGCCCGGCGGCGGACGCCGCTGCGCCTCGCCCTCGCGGCCTTGTGCTGTTGCGCGGCCGCCGCGCTCGCGCAACGGCCCGCCACCGGCCCGCTGCGCGTTCTAACGTCCAACCCCCGCTGGCTCGCCGACGGCTCCGGCAAGGCCGTCTACCTGGCCGGCTCGCACATCTGGCAGTCGCTCCAGGACAACGGCCTGATCATCCGCGGCGCGGTCCAGAACCCGCCGCCCCGGTTTGACTACGACGGCTACCTGCGCTTCCTCGAGCGCCACAACCACAACTTCTTCCGCCTCTGGCGCTGGGAAGTCCCCCAGTGGACGGACCGCTTCACAGGAGGCGAAGTCAAGTATTGCCGTCCGCATCCCTGGCTCCGGACCGGCCCCGGCCGGGCCAGCGACGGGGAGCCCAAGTTCGACCTCACGCGCTTCAACCCGGAGTACTTCGACCGCCTGCGCGCGCGCCTGATCGCGGCGCGCGACCGCGCCATCTACGCGGCGGTGATGCTGTTCGAAGGCTGGGAGCTCCAGTTCACTGACGGCTGGAAGCACCACCCCTTCAGCGGCGCCAACAACGTCAACGGCATCGACGCCGACGCCAACGGCGATGGCCGCGGCCTCGAGTACAACACCCTCCTCGACAGCCCCATGGGCCGCCGCGTCCTTCAGCACCAGGAGGCCTACGTCCGCAAGGTGATCGACACGGTGAACGACCTCGACAACGTGCTGTACGAGGTCTGCAACGAGGCGTTCGGCGATTCCACCGCCTGGCAGTACCACATCATCCGGTTTGTCAAGGAGTACGAATCCCGCCTGCCCAAGCAGCACCTGGTGGGCATGACCTTCCAGTACAAGGGCGGCACCAACGCCATCCTCTACGACAGCCCCGCCGACTGGATCTCGCCCAATCCCGGCGACCAGACGCAGAACTACCGTGAGGACCCCTGCTCGGGCTGCACCGCCAAAGTGCTGGTGAACGACACGGATCATCTGTGGGGCCACACCGGCGGCGACAACATCTGGGTGTGGAAGAGCTTCACCCGCGGGCTGAACGTGCTGTTCATGGAGGAGCTGCTCCCCTCGCCCGTCTGGCAGGACTCCGCCCGCCAGGCCATGGGTCAGACCCGCCGCTATGCCGAGCGCATGAACCTGGCGGCCATGACGCCGCAGGAGAAGCTCTCGGCCACGCGCTACTGCCTGGCCAGCCGCGGCCAGGAATACCTGGTGTTTCAGTCCAACAAGGGGGAATTCACGCTGGACTTGCGTGACGCATCAGGCACTTTCTCCGTCGAATGGCTGAACATCAACGCGGACCGCGCCATCGCCGCCCAACCGCTCGAGGGCGGCGCGGTGCGCACTTTCACGACGCCGTTCCCCGGGCCGGCGGCGCTGTACCTGAAGCGCGTGAACTGAAAACGGGGGAACGCTATGGCCGTGAACCGAAGGGCGTTCCTGGGGCAAGCGGCGGCAGCCGGACCAGCCGCCCGCGGCGCTGAGGCCGCGATCGTGATTGACCCCGCGCCGCTGTTCGACATCTCTCCTTATCTCTACATGCAGTTCATGGAACCGCTCGGAACCACCGACAGTTCCGTCGAGGCGGCCTGGGACTACGACGCCGACGACTGGCGCAAGGATTTCGTCGCCGCAACTCAGGACCTCAGTCCCGACGTCATCCGCTGGGGCGGCCTCTTCAGCCGCTACTACAAGTGGCGCGAGGGCGTGGGCCCGGCCGACAAGCGGCCCTGGATGCGCAACTACGTATGGGGCGGCAAGGAGACCAACCGCGTCGGCACTCGCGAATTCGTTGGCCTGTGCCGCCGCGCGGGCGCCGAGCCGCTCTACTGCGTCAATTTCCTGGGCGACGGCGTGCCCCGCTACCGCCAGACCCAGGAAGGCGACCGCTGGGGCGACGCGCGCGAGGCCGCCGATTGGGTGTCGTACGCCAACGATCCCGACCACCGCGAGCGCCAGAGCCACGGACGCGCGGAGCCGTATGGCATCAAGCTGTGGCAGCTCGGCAACGAGACCTCCTACGGCGATCAGGGCTTCCCCAAGGAGGAGGCCATCCGGCACACCATCGAGTTCGCCCGGGCAATGAAGCAACGGGACCCCTCCATCCAGTTGATCGGCTGGGGCGACCGCGGATCCAAGACCAAGGGCGCGGACCTGTGGGCTGGCGAAATGCTCAAGCGCGCCGGCGAGCACCTCAGCCTGATCGCCGTACACATGATGGGCATGGGGCCGCGCCGCAAGGACACCGTGCTGACCGGCCTCAAATACCAGCGCGCTCCCGAGCTGGCCTGGCAGGAGCTGCTGGAGTTCACGGACCGCGTCGAGTCGCGCCTCGCGGAAATCGAAGAAGCCGTGAGACCCTATGCGCCACGAATTGGCATCGCCATCACCGAAGGCCACCTCGGCCTGCCCCCTCACAACTCGCATCCCATTCTGCGCGAGTGGCTGTCGGCGGTCTATCACGCGCGCTCGATGAACATCTACCAGCGCCATGGCCGGCTGGTGCGCATGGCCACCGGCGCCGACTTCGAGGGCACGCGCTGGACCGTCAACGCGGTCATGCTTCAGGTTCCCGGCCGCATCAGTTACCTTATGCCGGCGGGTTCCATCGCCCGGCTGTTCAAGCGGCACAATGGGAAGCAGGCGGTGGCGGCGAAGTCCGCCCCGAGCGAGCTGGACATTGCCGCCAGCCGCTCGGAAAACCGTGTCTTCTTGCATGTAGTCAATCTCAGCTACTCTCGGACCGTGCGCGCCGCTCTGGCGGTGGAAGGCCGGCGAATCGCCGGAGGCCGCGTCTTCGAAATCGCTCCCGAGGATCCGCGCGAGTATGTCAATGTGGACCAGCCCGAGGTCTTCACTCCCCGCGAGAAGCCGATTCCGCCGGGCGCGCCCGCGTGGAGCTTCCCCAGGACTTCGGTGAGCGCGGTGGAGCTTGAGCTTGCCTAGCGCCACCACTCGCTCACGCTCGTGGCTCGGAATCGGCATCCGAGCCGCGACCGCCAGGGAGCGGTCGCCAGCGCATCTGGGTCACACGGCACTAGCAGGCACCCAACGAGGATAGAACACTAATGCCCACTGACCGGCGGGACTTCCTGCAAAGCGTGGCCGCGGGCTGGCTGGCGCGCACGCCAGCAGCCGCGGCCCAACTGGGCCAGCCCGTGGTCTGCCGCGTGGTGGACGCGCGCTCCGGCCGCGAGGTCCCCGCGCGCGTGCGGCTGGTGGACGCGGAGGGCAAGGAGGCCGTGCCCCTCGGCCATCCCGAGGAGCTGGACAAGGACGCCCAGGAGGGCGATGTCCGCTTCCAGTCGCGGCGTTACTGCTACGTGGGCGGCATTTTCAGGGTGAGTGCGGCCAGGCTGCCCCTCCGCTACCAGGTGTTGAAGGGTTACGAGTACGAGATAGCGGAGGGCGAGATCTCGCCAGAGAAGCTGCGCGACGGCGCATTCACTATTCCGCTCAAGCGCTGGTCCAACGTCTCCGAGCGGGGCTGGTACAGCGGCGACATACACATTCATCACATCGCTCCAAAGACCTGCCGGCTGGAGATGGAGGCCGAGGACCTGAACGTCGCCAATATCCTGACCTCCGACTTCACCAACGACCAGGATCAGTTCGAGGGCCGGGTCAACACGCATTCGGGCGGCAGGCATCTGGTCTACGTCTCGCAGGAGTTCCGCAACAACCAGCTCGGGCACCTCAACCTGCTGAACCTCCAGAAGCTGATCGAGCCGGTCAAGCCGATGCGGCACGAGCATTTCCCGCTGCTGCTCGAGGTGTGCGACCAGGCGCGCGCGCAGGGCGGCTACGTGGCCTGGTCCCATTTCCCGAGCTGGCCCGGCGTGGAAAGCCCGCTGGATGTGGCCCTGGAGAAGCTGGACGGCCTGGAGATCCTGTGCGTGCTCGAGCCGCGGGAGATGCCCATCTTCATGAAAGAGGTGGTGCCGGAGGCAGCGGCCAACGACGGATTGCGCCAGTGGTACCGCTATCTCAACTGCGGGTTCCGGCTCACCGCCACCGCCGGAACCGACAAGATGACCACCTTCGTAACGGTCGGCGCCAACCGCGTGTTCGCGCGCCTGGACGGCGAGTTCACCTATCAGAACTGGATCGGCGCTCTGAAGGCGGGACGGACTTTCATCACCAACAGCCCCATCCTCTCTCTCACCGTGAACGGGCAGGAGCCTGGGGCGGCGCTCCACCTGGATTCCACTCGTGGCAAGGCGCTCGACATCGCGGCCCGGGCCGAATCGCAGTTGCCCTACCACCGTTTGGAGATCGTGTGCAACGGCCAGGTGATCGGGCAGGCTGCGCCGCGTGGGCCGAGACACCGGGCCTACATCCGCCTCGAATATCCCCTGACCCAGAGCTGCTGGATCGCCGCCCGGGCGCTGGAGGACATCCAGCCGTATCGCGCGCGCGGCCTCCCCTTCTCCAAGGTGCACCTCGATCAGGGCACGCTGCTGAGCGACTACTTCGGCACGCGGCGGCCCGAGACCGTGTTCGCGCACTCCTCGCCGGTCTATGTGATCCGGGATGGAGCGCCCATCCGAAGCTGGGGCGACGCGCAGTACTACGTGCGCTATCTCGACGCCTGCATCAGGTGGCTGAAGACCGAGGCCCGCTTCGTCAAGGCGGGCGACCGCGAGGCGTCCGTCGAAGCCTTCCTCCGCGGCCGGGCCATTTACGAGCAGCGCGCCCGGGAAGGCCGCGCGCGCGGTTAGCGCGTGGAAAGAGCCCCGGTGCCGATTCGAGGGTGACAAGCTGAAGCTCGTCCCACCAGCCAAGTTGATGGGTTACGGCCCACGTGGGGCATGCTTTAGCTTGCCAGTGGGCTCTTTCCACGCGCGGCTGAGGCGCCCGCCGCGGCGGCGGATGTGATACCCTCGCCTACGCTGGAGGTAAACTTATGCCGCTCTCGCCTTCAACTCCGGTATCACTCAGCCGCCGGGCGCTTCTCGCCGGCGCGCCGGCGCTCGCTTCTCAGGCCCGCCCCGCGCGCCCCCGCGTAAGCTGCGGCAGCTTCAACTTCCACACTTTCGGCGCCAGGCAGGATCCCGAGCCGGCCATCGACCTCATCGGCCAGATGGGCTTCGAGGGCATCGAACTGATCCTCCTCACCCGGGAAGACATCCGCGGGTACTGGACCAGCCGGCGGATCACGGCCATCAACCGCAAGCTGGACCGCTACAAGCTGGAGGTCGCGCAGTTCATCATGTTCCAGCCCGTGGTCGAGGGCCTGACCAGCCTGGACCGCGCCGTCCGCAACCAGAACCTGGACTTCTTCGAGGCCGGCTGCAAGATCGGCCGTCAACTGCGCGCGCCCATGGTCAACATCGTGGCCCCTTGGCCGCGCGAGTGGAAAGCCTCTCAGGCCTATCTGCCCCGCTACTTCGATCTCGAAAATCCCAAGCCGGGCGAGAAGTTCCACATCGACATTGCCCCGGGCTTCGACTGGGACGCGGTGTGGGCCAACTTCGTGGGCGCCATCAAGGAATGCCTCGCCCGCGCCAAGGCGCACGGCATGAAGCTGAGCATCGAGCACCACACCCACACCATGGTCCCGGACGTGGCTTCCTTTTTGCGGCTCTGGGATGCCATCGGCGACCCGGCGCTGGGCTACAACCTGGACACCGGCTGGACCGCCTCCCACCGGGACTACCCGCCCGCCGCCATCCACAAGGTGAAGCGCCACCTGATGAACCTGCACGTGCGGGACATCGACGGCCTGATGCGGCGCTTCGTGCACATCGGCGAGGGCGTCATGGATTTCCGCGCCATCGCCCAGGCGCTCAAGGCCAGCGGTTTCAGCGGCTTCCTCACCCTCGAGCAGGACAAGCACCCCGGCGACATGCAGGCCACCGCCCGCCGCTACCTGGCCATGATGAAGGAGTACCTGGCGTGACCTTCACCTCAGCCGCCAGCGGCCCTCGCTGAACTCGGCGGTCTCCTCGTTCCAGGTGCC
>VFZS01000356.1 GCA_016871095.1 Acidobacteriota bacterium | reverse complement strand
TGCGCGGGGTGCCGCTCATGCCAATGACGTAGCCGAAGTTGGTCTGGTTCGCCAGGCCCGTGTTCGGGTTGGCGTAGTGATGGCGGTTGAACAGGCTTATGAACTCGGCGCGCACCTGAAGGTTGATGCTCTCGGTGAAGCGGAAGTACTTGAGCAGGCCGATATCCTCGTTCGACCACCTGCAATGTCGCGGCCGCGCATCTGCGTTCCTTCCAGTTGAGCACCGGCGGGTGCGGGGGCGGCAATCCGGTGTTGACCTCGGCGGTGAGCACGGCCGAGCACTGGCACGACGGCCCGGCTGACAACAACGTGACCCGCACGGCTGTCTACTCGATTGCGGCGGCCAACCTAGCCGGCTGGAGCGGCTCGGTGAGGAGCCGGTGGCGATCCGCGAGATGAAGCCGGACGAGGAGCATGAGCATGGGGTGTTGCGGGGAGAAGCGAGCGAGAATCCGCAGCGCGGCCTTCGCCGCTCCGAGCATCACCCGGACTGAGCCTGGCGCCAGGCAGGAGTCTCCGTCCGGCACGGGCCAGAGCCAGACCCTGCGCTACATAGGCGGCTCGGCGATCCTGGTGCGCGGCCCGGCCTCGGGGCGCTCCTACTCATTCTCCGCCCGCCAGCCCGCGCAACGGGTGGACCCGCGCGACGCCGGCCCCCTGCTGCGCACCGGTCTGTTCCGCCGCGAGTAGAGGGCCTGCGGGTGAGCCCCAGCCCCTCCTTGACATGCCCTTGGCCCCGAATAGAATAGGGAGGAATCCCTGGTTATGGAACCGGTCTGTGAACACCAGCGCACCCAGGTGCTGGCCCGCCGCGAAGGAGTGGACTACGTGGAGTGTCTGGACTGCCGCCGGATCTTCGAGGCCGAAGACCTGGAGGCTCTTCCGGTCGAGGACGATGAGGCGGAGACCGCTTGAGCGCCCGGCTCAGCCGCACTTGCAGAACAACCGGGCATTTGGTAAATGTACTTGTTCTGTTTCCCGCGGGCCGGCTGGTCCGGGGATTGACCGAACCTAGATGACGAAACCTCTGCCTCGGCCCAACGCCGCCGTGAGATCAACCGCGAAGCCGCGTCCAGCCACCCCGGAGCCGGACGACGGAAAGGACTCCGGGCCCGCCGGGGCGCCCCTCGACGCCCCCCGGCAGAAAGAGGCCTTCGAAGCGGCCGCGGTTCTGTTCCACTCCGGACAGTTCCAGCCGGCCCAGGAGTTGTTCAGCCGGGCCGCGCAGGGCCCCAACCGCGAGATGGCCCACACCGCGCTGCTCCACGCGCGCATGTGCGAGCGCCGCCTGGCGGCGGTCGAGCTTACGCCCCACAGCACCGAGGAGCACTACAATCTCGCCGTGGCCCTGATCAACCAGGGCCGCTTCGAGACCGCCGAAAGGCACCTGCAACAGGCCCTGACCCAGGCCCCTGACAGCGATCATCTATACTATGTATTGTCGCTGTGCCACGGGTTGGGCGGCGATCTGGCCGGGGCTTACGATCACCTGAAGCGGGCCATCGAGTTGCGGCCGCAGAATCGCATCGCGGCGCGCAACGACCCGGATTTCGCCGAGATCGGCCAGCAACCGCCCTTGGTCGAGCTGCTGTATCCAGAGCGGGCCGACTCCGGCTGAAGTCCCCCCGGAGCGAAGGCCCGCTGGGCCGATGAGACAGGCAGAGGCCTCAGGTCATCTGCATAGAGTCCTTGACGACACCGCACTCAGCCGCGATGCTCTCCCCTCGGACGCCCGAGCCGCTGCGGGTGGTGGCCATAGGCGGCGGCACCGGGCTGTCCACGGTGCTGCACGGGCTGAAGCCCCACGCGCGCGGGGCGCCGCCACTGGACCTTACCGCGGTGGTCACCGTGACCGACGACGGGGGCAGTTCCGGCCGGCTGCGCCGCGAGTTCGATGTGCTTCCGCCCGGCGACATCCGCAACTGCATGCTGGCGCTCTCGGAGGACGAGGCGCTGCTGGCCCGGCTGTTCCGCTACCGCTTCGCGCGGGGCCGGGGGCTGAAAGGCCACAGCTTCGGCAACCTCTTTCTGACCGCCCTGGCCCACGTGACCGGCGACTTCCCCAGCGCCGTGCAGCTTTCCTCTGAGGTCCTCGCCATCGTGGGCCGCATCTACCCCTCCACCAGCGCCAACGTGGCCCTGGAGGCGCGGCTGGAAGACGGCAGCCGGGCGCAGGGAGAGACCCGCATCAGCCGGAGCCGCGCGCGCATACAGAGCATTGCGCTGAAGCCCCGGCGGTGCCCGCCGCTGCCGGAAACGCTCGAAGCCATCGCCCGGGCCGACTTGATCACCCTGGGCCCCGGGTCGCTGTTCACCAGCGTCATCCCCAACCTGCTGGTGGAGGGCATTGCCGAGGCCATCCGCCGCTCGCCGGCCCTCAAAGCCTATTTCGTGAACCTGATGTGGCAGCCCGGCGAGACCACCGGCTTCAGCGCCGCCGATCATGTGGCCGCCATCTACAAGCACTCCGGGGCCAAGCTGCTGGACTACGTGGTGGTGAACACGCGCCCCATCAGCGCCGCGCAGCGCCGTAAGTACGCGCGGCAGAAGGCCCAGCCGGTGCCCAACGACGTAGCGCGCCTGGAGCGCATGGGAGTGGCGGTGATCGCCCGCGAACTGACCCAGGAACTCGACAAGGTGCGGCACCATCCCGAGGCCGTGGCCCGGGTGGTGCTGGAACTGGCGCAGGAGGCCCGTGAGCGCCGCCGGCCTCGCCTCCGCACCGCCAGCGCTTGAGACATGCAGACACCCGTGACCATCCTGATCCTGGCGGCGGGCCTGGGCACCCGCATGCGATCCCGCAAGGCCAAGGTCCTGCACCAGGCCGGCGGGCGGCCGCTCATAGAGCGCGTGGCCGAGACCGCTCTCGAGGTGGCTTCCCCTGGCGACGTCTTCGTGGTAGTGGGACGCCAGGCCGAGGAAGTGTGCGCGGCCCTCGAGGGCCGTGGCGTGGGCTTCATCCACCAGGCCGAGCAGGGCGGCACCGGCCACGCGGTGATGGTGTGCCGCGAGCAACTGGCCGCCCGGCCAGGCCTGCTGGCGGTGCTCTACGGCGATTGCCCCCTGCTGGCAGCGGCCACCGTGCGCGAGCTGATCGCGCGCCAGGCCGCCTCCTCGTCCGCCGCCACCGTCATCACCACCACGGTGGAAGATCCCACCGGCTACGGCCGCGTGTTGCGCGACCAGGCCGGCTGCGTCGGCGCCATCGTCGAGCAGAAGGCCGCCTCGCCGGAAGTGCTTGCCATCCACGAAATCAACTCCGGCATCTACTGCTTTCGCGCCGAGCTGCTGTGGGCACACCTGGACGAGATCCGGACCAACAACCCCGCCCGTGAATACTATCTGACCGACATCGTCGCGATCTTCCGGCGCGCCGGACACCTGGTCCAGCCGTTCCACCTGGACGACCCTAGCGAGGTGCTGGGCATCAACACCCGCGCCGAGTTGGCCGCGTTGGACCGGCTGCTGCGCGAGCGCAAGGCGCGCGAGCTGATGCTGGCGGGCGTCACCCTCGAGAAGCCGGAGACGGTGATCGTGGACGAGCAGGCCAGCGCGGGCATGGACACGCTGATCGAGCCGTTCGCGCAGATCCGCGGCCGCACCCGCATCGGCGAGGACTGCCGCATCGGCGCGGGCGCCATTCTGCGCGATGCGGAGCTGGGCGACGGTGTCGAGATCGGGCCGTACACTCTGGTCCAGGGTTCACGCATTGACAGCGGCGCTCGGGTGGGTCCCTATGCCCGCCTCCGCATGGGCGCTCACGTCGAGGCCGGCGCGCAGGTGGGCAATTTCGTCGAGATGAAGAAGACCCGGCTGGGTGCGGGCTCGAAGTCGATGCACCTGGCCTACCTGGGCGATGCGGACATTGGCCCCGGCGTGAACATCGGCGCAGGCTCGATCACCTGCAACTATGACGGCGAGCGCAAGCACGAGACCCGCATCGGCGAAGGCGTCTTCGTGGGCAGCAACGCCACGCTGGTGGCCCCGCTGGAGATCGGCGAGGGCAGCTACATCGGGGCTGGCTCGACCGTCACCGACCCCGTCCCGCCCGGCGCCCTGGCCCTGGGACGCGCCCGCCAGGTCAACAAGCCCGGCTGGGCCAGGAAGCGGCGCAAGAAGACGGCGCCAGAATAACCCGCATTTCCATTCTTGAGCACTTACTCGTAACTTCGTGAGGGCTTCCGACGCCTTTATTCATGCGGGTTTCAACGCGATGAAGACGCCCCGGAGGCCCACACCGAATGGGTGACAAACAAAACCAGCCCTTTCAGCTCTCTTTCAACACCTCTCTCAAGGTCGATTTCCAAGGATCGCGGGTCACCACCGATGGCGGCCTGATTGTGGTCCGGGAATTGGACGAGCGACTGGGGTTCGGAGAACTCATCGAACAGCATTTGACGGACCCTCGCTCGGAGAAGAACACCCAGTTTCCTCTCGCTGATCTGCTGCGGCAGTCGATCCATAGCCGCCTGGCGGGGTACGAGGATGTCAACTGCGCTTGTCCCCTGACGTGAGACAACCAGTCAAGACACGGTTGGGGAGTTGTTTCCGCGGGTGGGGTTCATCGTGACCAGCCTGGAAACGGACAGCCGGGCGGTGGTGCGCTTCTACAACAAGCGCGGAACGGCGGAGCAGTGGATCAGGGAAGGCAAGCACGCGGTGAAGATGACGCGATTGAGTTGCCATCGGTTCCGGCCCAACGAGGTGCGGCTATGGCTGAGCCTGATCGCCTACCACCTGGGGAACCTGTGGCGGGGGGCGCCCTCTGGGCCCGGTGCTGCCGCTGCGGGTCGGCAACTGGTCGCTGACCAGCCTGCAACAGCGATTGGTGAAGACGGGCGGCCGGTTGTTCAAGCACGCACGCTACTACTGGCTGTTGCTGGCGGAGGGTCACTTGACGCGGCGGCTTTTCGGGGCGATGGTGCGGCGGGGCCCAAAGGGCACCCCGGCGTTGTCGGTGCCAGCCGGATAGCCGAAGCTTGAACGGAGGCAAACTCGGCGAACATCGGGACAGGGGGAGAGGTGTATGACCAGAGGCTTCGGGCAGAGGCAGTTTTCGGCGCTCAAGGCCCCGATAGGCAGCGCTATGGACCCATGCGGGCACTGCCGGAGAGCCAGGCGCCGAAATCGTGCTCAGGCGGTTGACACGGGGAGTGCGGGGGTATGCTGAATCTGTGCCGGAGTCCAAAATGGAAATCCCGGGCATAGGAGTCTCGCAGCATGCAGTGTATCTTCGTAGTATTGTTTCTGGCCGTTCTGGCCTTCGGGCAGGTCAACACCGGCTCGGTGCAGGGTGTGGTATCCGACGCCACCGGAGCGGTCATACCCGGCGCCAGTGTCACAGTGCGCAACCTCGCCACCGGCGCCGCGCAGCAGCTCGCCACCAACGAGGTGGGATTCTAGCTGGCGCCCGGACTGCTGCCGGGCCGTTATGAGATCGTGGCCCAGGCCACCGGCTTCAAGCCCGCCCGCCTGCCGGAGCTGGTAGTGCAGGTCGGCGATCAGCTTCGCCAGAACTTCGCGCTGGAAGTGGGCGTGGTCACCGAAGCGGTCGAGGTGACGGCCGAAGCGCCCATGTTGCAGGCCGCCAACGCCTCGCTGGGCGCGGTGGTGGACACGCAGAAGATTCTCGACCTGCCCATGGTCAGCCGCGACGTTCGCAGCCTGGCGCGCCTGGCGCCGGGGGTCTCCGGGTGGGGCCTGACCGCCATCGGCGGCGCCGCGCGCGCTGGCCTGTTCGGATTCTATGTGGACGGCGTGCCGGCCGACTCGGCCCGCGCCAACATCCCCGTGGGCCGGCCCTCGGTTGAGGCGGTAGCCGAGTTCAAGGTCGAGACCAACAATCTGACCGCCGAGTACGGCCGCTTGAGCGGCGGCGCGCTCAACATCGTCACCCGCGGCGGCTCCAACGAATTGCACGGCTCGCTCTATACTACACTCGCTGAGTTTCTTTGCGCGCCGCGAAGATTCTGGAGCCTTTGGTGGGGCGAGCGTCCACGCTTGCGAGCCGGCATCCTTGCCGGCTTACCTGCCGCGGG
>VFZS01000355.1 GCA_016871095.1 Acidobacteriota bacterium | reverse complement strand
CGCCTCAGCCCTGGGCGAAGTACAGCGCCACGGCGCGCTCCAGGTCAGCGCGCGTCACCTTGGCCGGACGGCCTTCATAGCGCCCGATGTTGACCAGGATGCTGCAGACGTCCGAGGGGTAGCAGGCCCGCAGCTCCATCCCGCCCTCGCGCAGGCACAGCAGGCGGAAGTAATCGCCCACCTCGGGATCGCACGGCAGGTTGCGCAGGCTCACCACCCGGCGGAAGATCTCGTCGAAGGTCGGCGCATCCACCGCGCCCACGTACACCTTGTTGTGCAGGCGGCGCAGGAAGGCCTCGTCGGCCAGCTCGCGGGGATCCAGGTTGGTGGAGAAGACCACCATCAGCTCGAAGGGGATCTTGAACTTCACCCCATAGCGCAGGGCCAGGTAGTCCACCCGGCGGTCCAGGGGCACCATCCAGCGGTTGAGCAGCTCGCGCGGGCTCATCAACTGGCGCCCGAAGTCGTCGACCACGAAAATGCCGTTGTTGGCCTTCATCTGCACGGGAGCGGCGTAAATGCCGGTGGCCTCGTCCAGGCGCAGCTCCAGCATACTGGCCGTCAGTTCGCCGCCCGCAATGATGCAGGGGCGGCGGCACAACACCCAGCGCGGATCGAACTCCATCTCGTCGGGGGAGACCTCGATCTGCTCATGCACCACGGGGTCGAAGAGCTGGATGATCTGGCCGTCCACTTCCACGGCGAAGGGGATCAGCACGGCGTCCTGGTAAACCCGCAGCATGCGCTCGGCCACACTGGTCTTGCCGTTGCCGGTGGGCCCGTACAGGAAGATGGAGGACTGCGACACCAGGGCCGGCCCGAGCTGGTCCAGGAAAGAATCGGTCAGCACCATGTCGGAGTAAGCCTGGCGCAAGGTCCTGCGGTCCACGCGCACCTTGGCCGACTGGGCCTTGGCCGCAGTGTGGTAGTCCGCCAGGGATACTGGGGCCGCGCCCGCATAGTGGCAGATGCGGTAGCGGTCCGCCGCCAGGGCCCGCCCGGCGCCGGTCAGGGTGAAGTTGTAGTCGTTGCCGACCATGCCCTTCACCTCGACCAGTTGCTGCTTGCGCAGGTCGCGGAAGACCGACTCCACCAGCCCGGTGGAGAGCCTGAGGGCCTGGCTTAGGGACTGGAAGTTGCTCTCGCCTGCCAGGTAGACACGCCGCAACACCAGGTCCGTGACCAGGCTAAGGGGAATGCCCAGAGCCTCCTGGGCTTCCGCCTGCGGCGGGCAGTAAGCCGGCCGTGTGATCGCCAACGTGGCCATCGCGGTCTCACCTCGCTTGACTGGAAATGCGCGGGTCCGGGCCTAGCGGCGCGCCGGAGCCGGTTTGGACGATTCCTTGGCCAGGCGCACCTTGGCGCCCTCCAGCTTCCTCTGGACCTTGGCCACCTCCGCGGGGTCGTACTCGGCGCGCGAGCTGGCCTCCCACTCCTTCAAGGAGAGCTCCCACTGGGTGATGGCCTCCCGGAGCTTGCCCCGCTCGAAGTAGACATCCCCCAGGTGATCGTGCACGATGGGGTCGCGCGAGACCCGCTCGAGGGCCAGCCGCAAGTAGCTTTCGGCCTCCTCCAGTTTGCCCAGGCGGAACAGGTCCTCCAGTTTGCCCAGGCGGAACAGGACCCAGCCCAGGCTGTCCAGGAACGCCCCGTTGTAGGGCTCCAACTGGACGGCGCGGCTGATCAACTGGTGGGCCTCCTGCAAGCGCAGGTTGGCATCGGCCAGCATGTACCCCAGGTAGTTCAGCGCCGAGGCGTTGTCCGGACTGAGGCGCAGCACTTCGCGAAACTCGGCCTCCGCCTCGGACAGCTTCTTCAGCTTCTCGTACATGGCCCCCCGCATGAAGTAGAGGGTCTCCTTCTCCTCGCTGGTGAGCGAGCGCTTCTCGACCTCTTCCAGGGTCCGGGCCACGGCCGCATAATCGCGGGCCTTGTCGTAGACCTGCGCCAGGGCCAGGTAGGTTTCCCGATCGCTCTTGCCGTCGAGCAAACGCCGGATTTCGGCCACCGCCTGTTCGCTCTTGCCCAGGTCGGCCAGCAGCGAGGCCCGCACCAGGGTGGTGGTGCGGTCCGCGGGGAACTTCCGCGCAGCGGCCTCGGCCTCCTGCTCCGCCTTGGGGAATTCCTTGCCCTGCCGGTAGGTGTCGATGATCTGCGCGGCGGCCCGCGCGCTCAGATCCGGATCCAGTTGCGCCATCTGCTGGAAGACCTCGACCGCCAGCGCGGTCTGCTCGGCGGCGCGGTGCAACAGCCCCAGCCGCTCCAGCAGGATCACCCGGTTGCCGCGCTCGCTGGCGCTGTAGCCCTTCTTGGCGGTGGCCTCCAGGATGTCTTTCAGGCGGGCGATGGCTTCGGTAGTCCGGCCCTCGGCCTCCAACAGGTTGACGTCGTTGTAACGTATGTCCAGGCTGGCGGGTTCGAGCGCCCTGGCTCGCTCCTGCGCCTCGCGGGCCTTCTTGAGGTCCCGCTTCTGGCGGTAGATCTGGGAGAGCCGCAGCTCGAGCTGGGCGTCCTTGGGATCCGCCGCCGCCAGTTCCTGGTACAGTCTGAGTGCTTCGTCCAGCTTGTCGGATAGCAGCAGGTACTCGGCCAGCTCCCGCCGGATCTCGCTGTCTTTGGGCGCCAGCTCCGCCGCCCGGCGGGCCGCTTCCGCCGCCGCGGCGTAGTCCCGCATCTGCTCGTGGGCGGCGGCCAGCGCGCGCAGGGTGCGCGGATTGGGGTCGGCGTCCGAAAGCCGGCGCCACATCTCGAGGGCCCGCTTCGAATCCCCGAGGTCGGAGTACAAGGTGGCCAGGCCCGAGAGGGCGTACTCGTTCCTGGGATCCAGTTCCAAGGCCCGCTGGTATGCCTTTTCGGATTCCACCGAGTTCTGCCCGATGCGGCTGAGGCGTCCCAGCATCACCCAGGCGTCGGTGTCCTGAGGCGCCTTCTCGGTGATCTTGCGGTACTGGTCGGTGGCCCGGCGCAGCATCTCCTCGTTGATGCGGCCCTGCTGGGCCTCTCCAATCAGCCGGGTGTAGATGCGGCCCAGCAAGCGCCGCGCGTCCAGGTTATCGGGGTTCTGACGGAGCATTTCCTCGGCTTCCGTGACCGCGTCGCGCAGCCGCCCCGACTGCATGTATAGCTCGCTAAGCTCCTCCATGGGAAGGCTGGCGCCCGGATCCGCCTTGAGCGCGAGCTTGTAGTGCTCGATGGCCTTGAGGACGTACTCTCCGCGGTAGCCGTGCGCCGCGGCCAAGTCCGCGTAAAGGTGCCCCATGGAGAAGTGATAGTAGGCCGCCGCCCGCAGATCGCCGGGGACCTGGGTGGAAGCCGCCGGCTGCGCCCAGAAGGGGGCCGCGGCCACACCGAGGGCAAGGATGATCTTCAGCAGGCACAACCAGGCACAACCTGCGGCTTGGCTTAGGGATGGACAGTACCCCTGCTCCTTTCGGTCCTCTCTCTACTAGTATAGCTCCGCCCACTCTGCATTACACTGAGGATGAGTGAGTGATGCAACCGGCGCGCCCTTGGTGGTCATCGCCGGCCCCACGGGCTCCGGCAAGAGCGAACTGGCCGTGGAAGCCGCCACGCGCTTCGACGGCGAGATCATCAACTGCGATTCACTCCAGGTGTATCGCCACCTGGACATCGGCACGGCGAAGATGCCGCCTGCCGAACGGCGCGGCATCCCCCACCACCTGCTCGACGTGGTCGATCCGGATGAGGTCTTCACAGCGGGAGAATACCTGCGCCGGGCGCGCCCGCTGCTGGCGGCGGTCGCCTCGCGGGGCCATTTGCCGCTGGTGGTGGGCGGCGCCGGGTTCTACTTACGGGCCTTGCTGGAAGGGCTGTTTCCCGGCCCGGCCCGCGATCCCGCCCTGCGGGCGCGGCTGACGGAGCGCGAGGCCCGCCGCCCGGGTCTCCTGCACCGCCTGATCCGGCGCCGCGATCCACAGACCGCCGGCCGGATACACGCCCGGGACGTGCAGAAGCTCGCTCGCGCCGCCGAAGTGATCCTGCTGACGGGGCGGCCCCTGTCGGCCTGGTTTGCCGCCGGGCGCGACCCGCTGCGCGGGTTCCGCGTCCTCAAACTGGCCCTGGATCCCCCACGGGAGACGCTTTACGAGCGGCTCGACCAACGCTGCGAGCGCATGTTCGCCGGCGGGCTGATCCAGGAAGTCCGCCGCGTCCTTGAGCTGGGCTTTCCGGAAACCTCCCCGCCGCTGGGGGCGCACGGCTACCGCCAGGCCCTCCAGTTCTTAAGAGGCGAACTGACGCCAAGTCAGGCCCTCTGGCAAGCCCAGCGCAATACCCGCCGCTACGCCAAGCGCCAGTGGACGTGGCTGCGGCGGGAGCCCGGCGTGGTCTGGGTCCAGGGTTTTGGCGATCAACCTGCTGTGGGGCAAGCCGCCTGCCAGTCTGTCGCCCGGTTCCTGGATGCCGGCTGAGTCTTTTTTCGCCGCCGCGCGGAACATTTCCGTGCTTCACTCGTCTGTTTTCTTTGGCGGGCCTACCAGTCCGCCGGAGAGGACGCATCCTAGCGATGCTTTGAACCAACCAGTTCAGGAGAACACATGACGAAGAGAGTATTGTTTGTCTTTCTGGTTTTGGCGATCGCGGTCGCCTGCGCGAAGACCTATCGGGTCACCCTGTTCCAGCCGTCGGTCATCGCGGGCGCCGAGCTGAAACCCGGCGAGTACCAGTTTGTGCTGAAGGACACCACCCTGGTGGTGAAGAGCGGGAAGCAGTTGGTCGAGACCACCGTGAAGGTGGAGAACGCCGACAGCAAGTTCGGCAGCACCGCGGTCCGTTACGCCAGCGGTGAAGGCCACAAGGTTCAGGAAATCCGCCTGGGCGGCACCAAGCTCAAGCTGGTCTTTAATTAGGGCCTCCTAACCCCCAAGCTCAAGCTGGTCTTTAATTAAGGCCTCCTAACCCCCGGGAGCCGCCGGCGGTTTCTCACGACCCAGGCGGCTCCCCCCCAAGTCCCCCCGGGCAGCGCATCACAGCAACCCGGCCTGGGCGAACATCTTCCCAACCAGTTCGACGGACTTGAGGAGGCACTCCCGCCCATAGGCGGGCGTGGCGTCGCGGGGGTCCTCGCCGCCCACACCCTGGGGTGGCACGTTCCGGTCGGGCGGCAGTTGCGCCAGATCCACCAGGTCCGGACGCAGGTGCAGAAGCAGGGAGGTTTCGTTGCGGCCGGCGTGGTCCACCTGGCTGCGCCACTCCGTGCCGATGTCCTTGGTGACGCCGAAGAGCCTGAGCCCGAAGCGGGCTTCGCGCTCCTGGAGGTTCTCGACCCAGGACCGGCGTGAAGGCCCGTGGCCGTCGGCGAAGACGGCGCGGAATCCGGCCCGCTGGAGCTGGGCCAGGATGGCATCCACAATCACCAAGTGCAGCCCCATGGGGATCCAATAGCAACTGCCGTCGAGCTGGCGAGGGGGAGTGGTGGAGGAGGCGTAGTCCATGCCCACCAGCATCCTGCCCTGGGCCGCGGGCCGGGCGCGGTCCGGCCCCAGGTGGATGGGCGGCATGAGGATTCCGCCGAAGCGGCGGGCGCACTCTTCCATCAGGCCTTCGCTCTGGATGGCGTCCGCGCCCAAGGGGAGGTGCTCGCCATGCCATTCGAGGGTGCCGAGCGGCAGGTAGGCGATGGGGCGCTCCGCCAGGCGCTGGCGGAATTCGTGGGGCCGTAGTTCCGCGAAGCGGACTTTCGGGGCGGTGGCTGGCGCGGCTTGGGCCAGAACCACCCCGGAGGCGCCGGCGACGCCCGCCTGAAGAAAACCGCGCCGGGAGCGGCGGTTGGTCTGTAGCATGGTGAGCCTCCTGGTGGGCGCCAGTGTAGCACAGCGCGGCATAGCCGCAACCAAAGCCCTGCTGGCGGTTCCGTGGGGCGAACCTCCAGGTTTGCGAGCTGGTTTTCCAACCAGCTTTGGGCCGCGCCCGGAGCCCGCGGCAGGTAAGCCGGCAAGGATGCCGGCTCGCAAGCGTGGACGCTCGCCCCACCAAAGGCTCCAGAATCTTCGCGGCGCGCAAAGAAACTCAGCGAGTGTAGCACAG
>VFZS01000354.1 GCA_016871095.1 Acidobacteriota bacterium | reverse complement strand
TGAGCTCGGGGATCATGCGGTAGTGCCGCTCGTTTCGCGTCACCAAGGCGTATCCCGCTTCCAGGGCTATCGCGGCCTGGAGCGCATCGAAAGTCCTCAACCCGTGCGAGTGGGCGAACCGCAGCAACAGCTCGTAGGCCCTGGTCCCGGCGCCGGCGCTCAGCGGGACCACAGGCAGGGAGGAAAGAAACCTGTGTATCCTGTCGGCCTCGACCCTGCTGCGCGCGCCGACAATCGTCTCCAGCGCCGTCACTACTGAGATCCACCAGCGGTCTGGCAGCGCGTCCAGGTACTCGATAGCCCCGGGATTATTCTTGGACACGTCGATGAGGATGTCGCTGTCAACCAGATAGGACACGCGCTAGGACCCGTCCCGCTCCCTGAGCCGATTGACGTAGGTGACGCCATCAGGGATGTCCTCGCGGTCCTTCCACATACCGCAGAAGTCGGACTCCCTGACCGAACGTCGCGTGGGCTCCTCGCCCGGGACCGACACCTCGACTACTGTCCCCTCCGGCAGGTCCACCCTGGTCACCGGCTTGAACACGCCTGCTTCGTACTTGGCCTGCACCACCATGGCAACGACTCGATTCCCGCTCTACGGGCCGCCGTGGTCTTGCCTTTGCCCTCACCGGTGAAGACGATCAGCAGACCGCGCCGGTCCCTCATCGCTCCACGTTATCACAGCCCCCGCCCGCGCGGCGTTTCTGCTAAGCTGGCCAAGAGTGCGCCTATGCGAGCGTAAGCGCCCACCTTCGACCCGGGGGACGCGAACCAGCAGTTCTTTGTGCGGCCCCGCTCCGGTTCCCTGCTTGCCTGCCAACCGAGGGTGAATGAATGAGTAACCAGTTGGAGCTGGAGTCTACGCTTTTCCGGGCCGGCCAGGCGGCCGGCTGGTGGGCCGCGGTGCGCGAAGCCATCCGGGGCTCCGAACAGGACTACACCGAAGGGAGTCTGAAGCGCGCCATCACGCTGCTGAGCATCCCCATGGTTCTAGAGATGGGGATGGAATCGGTGTTCGCCGTCGTGGATGTGTTCTTCGTGGCGCGGCTGGGCGCCGACGCGGTGGCGGCGGTGGGTCTGACGGAAGCCATGCTGGCCGTGGTCTACTCGGTGGCGCTGGGGCTGTCGATGGCCACCACCGCCATGGTGGCGCGGCGCATCGGCGAGAAGGATCCGGAGGCCGCGGCGGTGGCCGCCGCGCAGGCCATCTGGATCGGCGTGGCGGTGTCGGTCCTGACCGGGCTGGCAGCTCTTGGGGCGGCGCGACTGCTGACCTTGATGGGCGGATCGGAAGCGCTGGTCGCCGCCGGCTGGGGCTATCCCGCGGTGATGCTGGCCACCAGCTTCAGCATCTACCTGATCTTCCTGAACAACGCCATTTTCCGCGGGGCCGGGGACGCGGCCATCGCCATGAGGTCCCTATGGCTGGCCAACCTGATCAACATCGTGCTGGATCCGTGCTTCATTTTCGGGCTGGGGCCTTTCCCGGAGCTGGGCTTGACCGGCGCGGCGGTGGCCACCGCCATCGGCCGCGGAACGGGAGTGCTCTACCAGTTCGTGGTGCTGGCGCGGGGCCGCGGCCGCATCCGCCTCCGGCGCGCGCACTTTCGGCTGGAACCGCGGGTGCTCTTGCGGTTGCTGCGCGTCTCCCTGACTGGCATCGGACAGTTCCTCATCGGCACCGCGAGCTGGCTCGGCCTGGTGCGGATCACCGCCCTGTTCGGCAGCGCCGCGCTGGCGGGTTACACCATTGCGCTGCGAATCATCATGTTCGCCCTGATGCCGTCCTGGGGGATGTGCAACGCCGCGGCCACCCTGGTGGGCCAGAACCTGGGAGCCGGCAAACCCGAGCGCGCCGAGCGCTCGGTGTGGCTAACGGGCCTCTACAACATGCTCTTCCTGGGCGCCGTGGGCGTCGTCTTCGTGGCGCTGGCCGGGCCGCTGGTGCGGCTGTTCACCGCGGACGCGGCGGTAACGGCGACGGGAGTTCTGTGTCTCCGCCTGGTCAGTCTGGGCTACCCCTTCTATGCCTACGGAATGGTGATGGTGCAGGCCTTCAACGGCGCGGGAGACACGGTTACGCCCACCGTGATCAACTTCTTCTGCTACTGGCTGTTGCAGATCCCGATGGCCTGGACCATGGCCATACTGTGGGACCTCGGCCCCGCAGGCGTCTTCCTGGCCATCACCCTGGCCGAGTCGGTGCTCGCGGCAGTGGGCGTACTGGTGTTCCGGCGGGGCCGGTGGAAGACGCAGAAGATCTGACTACCGCGGATAGGGGTGCCCGCGCAGGGTGGTGAAAGCGCGGTAGATCTGCTCGGCCAGCACCACGCGGGCCAGCTCGTGAGGGAGGGTCAGGGGCGCCAGCGACAGTACCACCTCGGCGCGCTCCCGCCAGCCCTCCGGCAAGCCCTCGGCGCCGCCCACCACGAACACCAGGTCGCGCCCCTCCCTCTCGGCGCGCTCGACCAGCGCGGTGAACCGCGCTGAGTCCAGCGAGCGGCCGCCGGCATCCAGCACCGCGATGCGCGCTCCGGCGTGCCGCGTCCACGGGTCGAACCGCGCCGGATGGATCTCCCGCATCTCGCAGCGCGCGTAGCGTCGGCTGCGCTTCAGGTACTCGGCGGCCACGGTGTTCAGGTGTGCATCGCGCGGTTTGCCGATGTAGTAGAGGTAGATGCGCATTAGGGCTGGCACGTGCAGGCCGGAGGCCTACTCTACTTTGGCCATGAGCTGTTTGAGAATGACCTGGGCGGCCTGCTGCCCGGCGCTCTTCTTCGAGTCCCCTTCGCCGCGCGCCACCCACTCCTCGCCAACGCGCGCCTCCACCCTGAAGGTGCGCGCATGGGCCGGTCCCTGCTCTCCCACCACCACGTAGCGCGGGGCCGGGAGGTTGAGCGAACGGGCCACTTCCTGAAGCGCTCCCTTGTAGTTGGTGAACAGTGAGTCGGCGTAGCCGGCGATGGCGGAGGCATCCCCCAGGATGTGGCGCACCACGAAGCCGCGCGCCGCCTCCAGGCCCCCGTCCAGGTATTGCCCCGCGATCAGCGCCTCGAGGGCGTCCGCCAGCAGGCCCCGCTTCACCCGCCCCCCGCTCAGTTCCTCGCCACGCCCCAGCCGCAGGTACTCGCCCAGTTCCAGCCGCTGCGCCACTTCGTGCAGGTGCGAGGCGCTGACCAGAAAATTCTTCAGCACCGACAGGCGCCCCTCCCGGTAGCCCGGAAAGCGGTTGATCAGGTGTTCGCTCACCAGAAACCCCAGGACGGCGTCGCCCAGGAACTCCAGTTGCTCGTTGTCGCCGAGCGGCAGGTTCTTCTCGTAGGCGTGCGAAGTGTGGGTGAGCGCGCGGACCAGGAAATCGCGGTTCTGGAAGGTGTAGCCCAGGGCGGCCTCGAGCGCCTCCAGATCCGCGCGCATGGGAGCTAGTACTGGTGTACCTGCCTGCGGGCGCCCCGCAGGACCGCTCCCTCACGGTCGCGGCTCGGATACCGACTCCGAGCCACGCGCGTTAGCAAGTGGTCCAGCCGGCGTTGTCCAGGCATCTGGTTCATGGAGCGTCAGGGCTTCTTGACCTCGGCCTGCGGCGGGGCGGGCGTAGCGGCCGGCGCGGCCGGCTTGGCCGCGCCTTTCGCCTGGATGGCGCGGGCCCGCTCGGCCTGGGCAAACTGCTTGATCTGCGGGTGCACGTCAGCCTGAGCCATCACCTTGTCCAGAATGGCCACGGCGTTATCGTACTGCCCCGCCATGTTGTAGACCGCGCCCAGCCGCACCATGGTAGCCGGATCGGGACTGCTGCCCGCCTCCAGCGCGGTCTTGAACTCGGCGATGGCCACGTCATACTTCTTGCGCGCCATGGCCCCCAGCGCCAGAGCTTCATGCGCCTGCGCGTCGAAGTCCTTCTTGGCCCCTTCCCACTGTTCGTCGGTCAGGTTGGGATTCGGTTTGATCGCGGTCTTGAGGGCCTCCTGGGCGCCGCGCGCGTACTTCTCCACGCGGGCCAGCTTCTCCTCGCGATCCAGGTCGAACTCCCGCGTGCGCTGGGCGATGCCAGTGGCCAGCATGAGCATGGCGGCGTAATTCGCAGGGTCCGCCTCCAGCGTGCGCTCCGAGTAGATGACCATGTTCTCGAAGTCGTTCTTCTGCTGGTAAGTGGCCGCCGCGACTTGCAGCGCGACCACCTTGAACTCGGTGTCCGCGTACTTGGTCAGCAGCGTCTCCACGGCCTTGATTCGGGAGTCGACGTCCGGCGCGTTGAAGATGGCCATCACGGCCTCGGCTTCTTCCTGAGACTTGGGCTGGGGCTGCTTGGCCACCGGCTGGGAGGACGGCGCCGGCTGTGCCGCGGGCGCGGGCTGCGCTTGCTGCGCCCAAGTGAACGCGATCAAGGCCAGCGCCGCCACGATCATCACTGCCACTCGCTGGTTCATGTTGTTCCTTTCGGGGTCTCTGCTGATTGTAGTTCTTTCCGGCCTAATTTTGCTGGCCCGGCTTGGAAGAAACCGCGGCCAGCCCTTTGCGCGCCGCCGCCCGCGCCGCCTCCGAAGCGCCCTCGACGGCCAGGGCTGCCCGGTAGTGCCGGGCCGACCCCTCGCGCTCCCCGGCCGCCTCCGCCAGCCGCCCCAGGTACACGTGCGTCCAGGCCCTCACCGGCGCCTCGGGGGACGACTCCAGGGTGCGCTGGAACAGCTTTTCGGCCGTCTCGGGGTCCTTGTGAAGCGCCGCGATGCGAGCCAGGCCGTAGTAGGCACGGGCCTGCACGGGCCTCACGGTGGTCTCCTCCAGCAGCCGCCGGTAGAGCTGGCTGGCCCGCTCCAGCTCGCGGCGGGCATAGTGTTGCTCGGCTTCCTCCAGGGTCTGCTCGGCCGGGGTAGGTTCCGGCTGGGGCGGTGCGTCCGCGGGTCTGGCCTTACGCACCGCCCGCTCGCTGGCGAATTGGACCTTGTCCAGCCGCCGTGTCTCCTTCCTCAGGTCGATCCCCTTGACGATCTCCTCGAAGTAGAAGCGCATGGACTGCTCCTGCTTCTCGTAAGCGGGCAACGCTTCGGCGAAGTACGGCGTCAGGATGAAGCCCTCGCGCAACGCCTGCTCGACCAGCTCCGGCTTCTTCTCCAGCCGGGCCTCGATGGCCTTGGCCAGGCACGCCGTCACCAGCAGCAGGAAATCCTGTTTGTAGTGTTCGGCCAGCAACGGAGCGCCCAACGCATAGTCCTCCAGCGGCTTCTTCTGCTTCAGCTCTTCCGAGCGCCGGTAGACCAGGGGGTCCAGCAAATACCGCAAGTACGCCTGGCGGATATCGGCGGTCTGCGGCTCCGGCGAAGGCGTCAGCACCAGCAGGAAGTCGTCGCCGTAGCTGCGTACGTGGATCTGGTGCGGCGCCCCCAGCAGGTCCACGTAGATCTGGAAGCGCCGCCCCAGGTAGCCGGTGGTCGAGCTGCGCAGGTAGGCGTTCACCTCCAGCACCGCCCGCGCCGCCGACGGCTGGTAGCGCTCCAGGACCTGCTCGATGGCCGGCTGCGCTTTCCGCCACAGCGACTCCAGGTCCGCCTCCTTGTGGAAGCGCCGCATCAGGGCGTCGAATCCGTCCAGTGGCTGCACGTCGGGGGGCAACTGATGCGCCAGGAAACGGTACTTGAAGCTGGGCGGCCCGTCCACGCTGAGCGCGAAGGACACATACTGGCTCAGCTCGGCGGCCCAGGTCTTCTGGCGGTGCTCCGCGAAGAAGCGTTTCAGGTCGAACAGGCTGGGCGCCGCGCGGGCCGCCAGTTCCCGGCGCACGGCCTGGCGCAGGGGATGGTTGGCTGGGGAGTCCAGGTCGGCGTCGTAGCCGGCGGCATTGATGGCGGCCAGCACGCTGAACAGCGCGGGGCTGGCGTCGAGCTGGCCCTGCTCGGCGGCGGCCGATGGCCCGGCCGCGCACAGCGTCACGGCCAGCAGTAATGCAATCACCAACTCCCAGTGTAGCGAACCTACGCCGTCTCCTTCATCATCGCCACCCCTGTTTGTATGAGACAGGCCTGGAGGCCTATCCTACGTAGCGAACCTACGCCGTCTCCTTCATCATCGCCACCCCTGTTTGTATGAGAC
>VFZS01000353.1 GCA_016871095.1 Acidobacteriota bacterium | reverse complement strand
GGACGAGGTCATTGATGTGGAGTCGGTCGCGATAAGGGATGGGGGCTTCGGATGCGAGGGAAGATATGGAGCGAGGTAGAGTGTGCCGGTGTCTGATGAGGCGTGCGGCACTAGCGGGACGAGGTGAGAACGTTATTCCAGTCGTGAGCAGAGGGCCGTAGGCGGCGAACGGTGGGGTGGAGGGCGATCATTCGAGCAGCGGCTGCGTCGCCGGGGTGGTCGGCGTCGAAGCCACAGAGGATGGTGTAGCCGTGGGCGATCAGAACGCTCAGCCAGGGAGGATCGGCCCGCACGCCTGACGTGGAGATGCAGATCCGTTGCGGGTGGATCTGGAAGCAACTGATCGCATCGATGGCGGATTCGCAGAGCACGATTTCCCGGGCGGCCCGGGTGCCGATCCAGAAGTATCCCAGGTCCTTGTTGCTTCCCGACGCCATCCCTCGCCAGGCTCGCCGTCCGGTCCCACGCAGTTCCGCCCCGACCGGTCGCTGGGCCTTTCCGGCCACTAACACAAAGACCGCATTGGCGTGGCCGTCCGCGTACAGTTGGCCCGCTTGCAGGAGCGTGTCCAGCAACGAGGAGTCCAGTCTCCGACGGCGCGTGAGGTACTGACGCACACGGGCCAGCCGGCAAGGGGCGGGCAGCGGCAGCCGCAAGGCGCCCGGCATCCGGGCCGCCGCCGGTTTGCCGCCGACAAGGTCCGCGGCTACTTGGCTGGAGGCCGGAAGCCCGGCTGAGGCGTACGTTCGCAGCCAGCGGAGCGCCGTGCCGTAGTTGACGCCGGCCAGGTGCATCACCAAGTCGATGGCCCCACCGCCACCTCGATTCTGATGCCAGTTCATGAATTTGCAGCCCGTGACCGACAGCGGGCCTCGTTCGGTGTGCCATTTCGCTCGGTCGTGGGGATCTCGCCGGGCACCGCGGAGTGTCAAGACGGTCTCCAAGGGCACGGCCCGCAGTCGGTCGGGAGGGAAGTGGTCGAAGTTCATGGCGCTGCTCAAACGGCTACTTGGAAAGAAGAAAGGGGGGGCCTTGGCACGTCGGCGGCGTGGTGGGTGGAAGCATGGAAGCACGAGCGTGCGGACCGTTCCGTTCCCTTTTTCTCTATAGGCGGGAACGGGAACGATCCGGACGGATTCGCTCAGTCGAGGCATTGCCAGCCGCCTGATGTGTGGCGGAGGCGGCCGGCCCGCTCCAACGATTCCAGGGTCTGGCCCAGACGCTCATTCTTGACGGCCAGCGTGTCGCGGAGCTTGGCCCGCGTGAGGACGGCACCGCCGGCCAGCAGCGAGAGCACCTGCTCCGGGAGGCTGGGTTGCGGTGGGGCGCGGACTTCGGGCATCACCTCCAGATGGATCGTGTCGGCGTCGGTCGCCACCAGATCCAGGTAGACCGGCGGCGAAGCCGGCGCGGCGCGGTGCTCGCTGACCAGCAGCAAGCGCTCCTTGACGCGTCGGAGGTAGAGGTTCGAGTCGCCGAAGGCGTGCAAGTCGCCGGAGCCGCGCAGCGTCTGGCCGGCGGCCACGCCCGCGGCGTTCTTGCGCGTGTGATGCACCAGGATCACCGACAGGTCGAGTTGCCGTTGAAGCTCGCGAATGTAGGCCAACAGGCCGGCGACTTCGCCGGCGCTGTTTTCGTCGATGCCGTGCAGTCGGACCAACGGGTCCAACAGCAGCAGTCGCGGCTGGAGCCGCTGGGCCGTCTCCTGAAGTTGCCGGCGGTGTGGATCGCGATCCAGCCGGAGGGTCGGGGCGGTGATCACGTGGATCTCCACCCGCTCCAGGGCCAGACCGCGATGCCGGGCCATGCCCTCGACGCGCTGGCGGACGATCGGCAGGGCGTCCTCGGCCAGGTAGACCAGGACCGGGCCCGGCTGTGGGACGGCGTAGCGGCCCAGGCAGGCGGTGCCGGTGGCCACGCTGAGCGCCAGGTCCAGCCCCAGCCAGGTCTTCGAGCACTTCGGCGCCCCGCCGATCACCCCGACCGACGAGGCGCCCCACAACTGCTCCACCAGCCAGGGCTGAGCGCGGCTTTCGCGCGGGATCTCTCCGATGCGCACCACCGGAAGCGGCGAGTTGGAGTTGACCACCATCGTCAGGCCCTCGCTTTCTTCTTGGAGGCCGCCCGTGGCCGTGTCGGCTGAAACGCCTCCAGATAGGACTTCTCGTCGAGTTGATCGACTTCTTGGGCCATGCCGTAGGCCAACAGTTCACCGCCCAGGGTCATCAGCAGCCGGTAGTTGCCGGCGGCGTGGTCGACCAGCGTGTTGCGCAGTTCGGGCGTCATCAGCATGGCGTTGCCGGCCTTGGCCAGCGCGTGGCTCAACAGTTCGGAGAGTTCCTCGCGGGAAGCGGCTTCGGTGGTCAGCCGCGTGCGGATCCGGCTGGCCAGCGGCACCAGGTCGGGATGCCGCAGCCGTTCCAGGAGCCGGCCGTCTCCGGCCAGCACCACGGTCAACAGGGACTTGGCGTCGAAGTCGGCGCTGGAGAGGAGCCGCAGTTCGCTCAGGACTTCCACACTCATCTCCTGAGCTTCGTCGACCAGCAGCACCGGCTTGATGCGGGACGAGGTCAGGTGGGCCCGCCAGCGTTCGCGGAGGGCTTTGAACCCTCCCCAACGGTTCCACGGGGTGAGCTTCACCGAGAAGACGTCCCCCAGTTCCCGATAGAAGTCGGCGGGGCGGGACTGCGGCCTTTGGAGCACGCCGACCACCACGTCGCGCACCGCCGCCAGGCGTTCGGCCACGATCCGCAAGGCCACCGACTTGCCAGTTCCCGATTCGCCGCAGACGAGCGCGAAGCCGCCTTCCTGGACCAGCTGCTCGACGCGCCAGACGAAGTTCTCGACGGCGGCGGTCACCAGCAGTCCCTCGCTGGGAAGCTCCGGCGAGAACGGGTTCCATTTCAATCCCCACAACGATAACAGTCTCTTGGCATTCATGGTGTTTCTCCTGAGTTGGCAGGCGGATTCTTGGGGGCAGGCGGATTCTTGGGCAGGTACGCCGGCGGGAGTCCCGTGGCCGAGTACTCGTCGAGGATGCGTTTCAGCAGCGGCGGCAGTTCCTTCCCGCCACGCGCCGGCGCGGACTTCGGCCCTGGCGGACCATCCTGGCCGGCCGGCGGCTTCTCGCCGGTCGTCACGGGGGCGTCGCGTTCGAAGAGCAATCGCTGGCCGTCGGCATTGGCCCGGCGATCCAGCGGATACAGGGGCGAGAGAATGGTTCCGCTGCGCGGGTCGACCAGATCGACCCGGCGAAGGTCCCAGCGGGCGTACCGCACCGAGACCTTGCGGAAGTGGCGATAGCGCCCGGGGATCTCGAACCGCACGCCGTCCAGGGAGATCGTCCCGTCGCTTTGACGCTGCGTTCTGGTGACCTCCATGCGGAACGCGTCGCGCAGCGCGTCCGAGGAAGGACTGGGCCGCAGCACGTCGCGGGCCTGAGCGAAACGTTCCACGGGCGAACAGCCGAGTTCGCGGTGCGGCCGGCGGTTGTACTCGATTTCCAGCCAGGCCTGGGTGACTTCGTTGAGGAACTCCAGCGTCAGTTCCGGTACGCCGTCGAGCATCTCCATCAGGCGTCCTTCGAGGTTCGCCCAGAAACACTCCTGCTTGCCGTTCTGGTAGGGCGAATAGGGCAGCGTCTGCTCGTGCATGATCCCCAGCCGCTGGAGCCCTTCGCTGAATTCCTCGGCGATCATCGCTCCCCCGTTGTCGGTCATGAACGCGCGGGGAAGACCGCGTTTCTGGATCCCCTGGGAGAACCCGTGGACGAGGTCCTCGGTGGTCTCGGAGAGATACCACTGCAGATGGCAGCCCAGCCGCGAATGGTCGTCCAGGACGCCCAAGGCGATGGGAGCCTCCCAGCGGCCGCCGGGCGTGAGGACCTTCAGCCGGCCGTGGTGGAAATCGCTGTGCCACAGCGCGCCCACGTACTCGGCTTCGTAGCTGCGGATCTCGCGCTGTTCGCGGCGTTGGGCCGCCAGGATTTCGCCGGGGCGGCCCTGGACGCGCACCCGCGGCTTGCGGAGCAGGCCGTGGGCCTGCATGTAGCGCCGAACCGTGCAATACGATCGCAGCGGTCCCAACGCAGGATCGGCCTTGACCGCCGCCGCCAGGTTGTCGAAGTGCAGTTGATAGGTCCAGTGCGGATGGGCGTCATACTGCTGGGCCAGTTGCCGGATCAGCGGCGCGGTCAGGCAGACCTTGCCGCAGTCCTTGCGCACGGCGCGGCGGAGGACCTGGAGCGGATCCTCCTTCTGTCGCGCCTTGTAGAACCAACGTTCGATGGTGACGGGGGAGAAGTGGACCGCGCGGCCGCTGACCGGATGCGTCCAGGTCTTGGCGGCGAGGGCTTGGAGGGCGGCCCGGAGTTCTCCCCGCGCAGGGGGCGAACTCAGCAGCGGGCCCACCACCGAGAAACGGAAGCGGGCCCACAAGGCCGCGGTTGAAGATCCGGATGTTTTGGTCATTAGCTCTCCTCGCAAATCGGGTGAAAACGACTGCCAGACGACACTAAGACCAGACTACTTCCGTCCGCCAAGATGATCGAAGAGCATCTTCTGCGGGGCGATAAAAATCATCGCCCGATCGCGACCGCCAGGCCATCGGCGACCGTGATGGGCGCGAGAAAACACAGCAGCCGCACCCAGTCATCGCGCGGGGCGTCGGGGCTGATAAAGAAAGCCACCATGAGTGCCCGCGGAAGCAACGTGGCCTCGTTCGGGTGCGGGAGCCGAGCCCGCTCGACCTTCCAGAAGCGGGTCTGGGGAAAGTGCTCTTGCCACAACAGCTGCCAGCGGGCGATGGTCCGCCGATCGGCGCCGAAGAGCGTGCAAAGCTCCCGCATGGTCCGCGGCGAGGGACCCTGCCGCATCGCCGCGGCCAGGAAGATCACGGACAACAGATACACCTTGGGGCCCAGGAATCGTACCGACGGTGGCGTCAGCCTCTTGCGGCACCCCTCTTCACAGCAGCAGAAGCTCAGCCGGAGGCAACACTCCTCAGGAAGCCCGTCCGGGCCGCCCCGGGGCTTCCGCAGATAGTTGCCTGCGTGCAGGCGGCCTCCGCAGGAGCACCCGTTCTTCCGGGCGTTCTGGGCGAACTCCCGGTCGATACCCAAAAGAAACTGCCAGAAGTCCACATCGCGAAGCAAATCATCGTGCATACTGGAGTACTCCGAATTGTTGGTACACTATCCGGAGTACGCCCCTCGGAGACCTCGATCAAGCGATCAGGCTCTCCGAGGGGATTTTTCTTGCGCACATCAGAGAACTTGATCGGGATTTGCCGATTGTCCCGCTCGTACCGTGCGCGCCCTCACCACCAATAACCCCGGTGGCTGCCGGCAGCTTCTGTCACCTCAGCCTTTGGGCGAAAATGCTCCACATCGGATTCGCGATTTTTCTCCCTTTTCCGCTCACAATAACAACACTTGTGATTTTGCATTTCCCAGACGGCGGTCCGAACGTCATCCTCGCCCCAGTGCGACACAAATTCTTTGGATAGCGGCTTCCGTTTCTTCGCAATGGCTGCAATCTCTGCGATTGCGTTGCACACTTTTTCGGACGACAAAGTAGCTGGTGGAGGATTTGAACGTTTGATTGCAATCATGTTCTATTCCTCTCCAACAGCTTCTTGACAGCCTCAAGTTCATTGGCGAGCCGGAGGCGGTTTTGACGATCCATTTCATCCTGTGCTGCAGTAACCGAACGGGATTCCAGTTCTGCCAAAGCTTTTGTAAATTCCTCAGTTTCCCCTGCCTTTTCTCGGTGCCGTTCGTAAGCCTTCCTCAAACGCGTCTGAATTTCTTCCGTGGTGGCATCTCGCGCAGAGGTAAGGCCGAAGGCTGAAGAGGTGACGATTTGGTCGTAGCGCCAACCAGTCAGCGGTTCCAGTTTTGCCGCAGTTTCTCCGTCTTCCGTCGCAAATCGGTAAAGCGTGCCAGTCCCCACGGGCAGATCGCCCATGCCTCCCGCACAAATTGGCGAGTGGGTCGTTACAATAAACTGCACGTTGAGAGCGGACGAGGTCATTGATGTGGAGTCGGTCGCGATAAGGGATGGGGGCTTCGGATGCGAGGGAAGATATGGAGCGAGGTAGAGTGTGCCGGTGT
>VFZS01000352.1 GCA_016871095.1 Acidobacteriota bacterium | reverse complement strand
GGCCTGGATCATGTCCAGGTGGGAAACCAGCACGGCCTGGGCCAGCTCCTTGGCCAGGTCTTCCTCGCCGCCGGCCAGCCGGGTCCACAGCCGCGGCGCCACCCGGCGCAGGTTCTCGGTGTTGATCTTGGGCAGGTGGGTGCGCGTCTTGAGACCCTCGTACACCTGGTAGGTGCGAAGCTTGCCGATCGATATGCGGCGCACCAGCCGCGCGAAACCCTCCTCGCCCAGCACCAGAAAAGCCTCGGAAAGCTGCATCATGGTCAGGGTAACACAGCGCCTGGGCTACAATGGCTGTTGGTCCGAACATGAGCAACCTGATCGTGCTGGGAGCGCAGTGGGGCGACGAAGGCAAGGGCAAGATCGTCGATCTGTTCTCCGAGCACTTCGACATCGTGGCCCGCTATCAGGGCGGTCACAACGCCGGGCACACGGTGCGCATCGGCAACCGCAAGATCATCCTCAAGCTGGTGCCCTCGGGGATCCTGCGGCCGCGCAAGCGGGTGGTGATCGGCAACGGCGTGGTGATCGACCCGGCGGCGCTGATCCAGGAGCTGGAGGCGCTGGAAGCGGCCGGCTTCAAGACCCGCGGGCGGCTGTTCATCAGCCACCGGGCCCACGTGATCTTTCCCTTCCATCCGCTGCTGGAGGGGATCTCGGAGAAGCGTCCCGGGCGGGTGGCCATCGGGACCACCTCGCGGGGCATCGGTCCCTGCTACGAGGATAAGGTGGCGCGGCGCGGCATCCGCATGGCCGAGCTGCTGGACCGGAAGGTGTTCCGCCGCCTGTACCAGAGCCTGGCCGAGGACAAGGACACGCTGCGAGCGGCCTTCGCGCTGGGCGATGCGCTGGACCTCGAGAAGGTGCGTGCGCAGTACGAGGAGTACGCCGAGCGGCTGCGGCCCATGGTGCAAGACACGGCGCGGCTGCTGAACACGGCCATCGCCGCGGGCCAGCGGGTGCTCTTCGAGGGCGCGCAGGGCACCATGCTCGACATCGATCACGGCACCTACCCCTTCGTGACCTCCTCGAACGCCTCGGCCGGAGGCGCGGCCACCGGCACGGGCGTGCCGCCCTCCCGCATCGGCGGCGTGGTGGGCATCTCGAAGGCCTACATCACCCGCGTGGGCGGCGGCCCCTTCCCTACCGAGGCCGGCGAAGCGGCGGAAGAGGAACTGCGCAACCGCGGCTCCGAGTACGGCGCCGTCACCGGCCGGCCGCGCCGCTGCGGCTGGTTCGATGCCCCTCTGCTGCGCTACACCGCCATGATTAACGGCTTCGACACCCTGGTGATCACCAAGCTGGACGTGCTGGACCACTTCGCGGAGATCCCGGTATGCGTGGGCTACAAGCTCTCCGGCAAGCTGCTGAAGGAGATGCCCGCCACCACGGATGTTCTGGGCCGGGTGGAGCCGGTCTACCGCCGTTTGCCCGGCTGGCGCGCGCCCTGCGCGGGCGTAACCTCCTGGCGCGCGCTGCCGGCGCGGGCCAGGGATTACCTGCGCTTTCTGGAGGAGCAGACCGGAGTCCCGATCGGGGCCGTCTCGACCGGCGCCGAGCGCCGCCAGACCATCGTCGTGAAGGGCTCCAGGCTGGAGAAGCTGCTGCGCCGCTAGACCGGCTCAGCGCCTGCGCCGCGTCACCACTACCGTGCGCCAGCCCACGTTGCCCGCGGCGTCGCGCGCGCGCACGGTGAGCGTGTTAGTCCCTTCCCGCAAGGGCAGTTCGCTGGTTGACCAGTTAGTCGTGCCCTGCGCCTTGCCGGACACCCCGGTGGAATCCGACCACGTCACCTCGACCACGCCAACGTTGTCGTTGGCGGTGCCGCGCAGGACCATAGTGGCGCCGTAGGTCAGCATGCTGGTGGTGGGCGGCGAGGTAATAACCAGTGAGGGCGCCACCGTATCGGACGTACGGGGCGGCGTCGGTGTGGGTGTGGGCGCCGGTGTGGGCGTGGGCGTCGGTGTGGGTGTCGGAGTTGGTGTGGGCGGGGGTGTAGGCGTGGGCGTCGGTGTGGGTGCGGGCGCGGGCGTTGGTGCAGGCGCAGGCGTGGGCTGAGGAGCGGGATTCCGCGGCGGCTGCGCCGGCGGGTTCTCGGGCGCCGGCTCGCGCTCGGCGTACAGTTGGCGCACCGCGCTGATGTCTTCCTGGGTCAGGCTGGTGGCACGCCGGTAGTAGGGATACATCACCGCGCCGGGCTGGTCGGAGTGGCCCAATCCCAGAGCGTGGCCCAGTTCGTGCAGCACCACGGTGTACAGGTCGATGCCCTCGCCGATGCCCCAATTCTCGTCGTCGTCGAAGTGCAGGTCGCCGGCGATGGGTTCGGAGTTGGGCGGCGAGGGGTAGAAGGTGTGCGCCAGCACCCGGCCGGGGCCGTCGAAGGGGTAGGCGTCGCCGTGCGCGCCGCGCGCAAACAGGAAGTCCAGCGAGCGGGGCTGGGCCTGGCGAGTGGCCGGAGAGAAATCCACCTTGACGTGCTTGGCCCACTCGCCCAGCGCCTTCAGGATCTCGTCGCGCGCCGCGCCTTCGGGCACCTTGCCGGTAAGCCGCTGGAAGAAGTAGGTCAGGCTGGCGGCGTTGCGGCCCGGCCCGTCCCAGCCCTCGCCGACGCGAGCCACGTAGTCGGCCACCAGACCGTAGGGCGTTTCGGGGCCCCAGCAGGTGTTCACGCGCTCGCCGGCCGCCAGATCCCTGGAAGCCGGGTAGATGTAAGCCACCTCTTCCCACTCGGCCAAGCGCATGACGCGCTCGCGCGGGCCTTCCACCAGCAGGTGCAGCGGCAGCAGGTCCGGGTGGGGGCGCGCTTCCAGCAGGTGCTCGCGCACCAGGGCCAGGCCTTCGGCGGGCTCCACGTCAGGGTGCAGCTCGACCAGGAAGCTGCCCTCGGCTCCGGCCTCGTACACCAGCGGGCTGAGTTTGTCGCTCCAGCGCAAGCGCCCGGTGAACTGGAGATCCAGGCCCTCCAGGAAGGGATCGTCGGGAGCCGCCACCAGCACGCCGGAATCCGGCACATAGCGCAGCGGAGTCAGACCGCGCCGCCCCAGTTCCTCCAACACCGTGGCGTCGGGAGGACGGCGGAATTGAAGCAACAGGTGCGCCCGGCTGCCGGCGCGGCGTTTTGGCGGAGCCGCCAGGTGGTCGTGGAGGTCTTCCACGAACTCGCCTTGGCGGCTTTTCAGGTGCAAGCGGTTGTCAGCCGCCGCCAGCCCAGCGGACAGCAACAGCGCCCAGCCGAACTGGCGACAACTACGCCCCATACTTGGGCTTATCGAGCGGCGTGAGATCTTCTTGACCTGAAATGCACTCAATGTTTGAAGGGACTGCATGCGGAGGTCTACTGCGCGCACACTCGTGGTGAGCTGGCTCCTCGGCGGGGGGGCGGGCGGCGCCGTCCTGTGCGCCGCCGCCAGGATCACCCTGGCGGATGGTCACTTCGTGCTCGGCGACGCCCGCTTCGTCGTGCGAGGTGTGGCTTACTCGAATGCCGCGATCGGAGAATCTGCCGGATACAACCTGGCAGCCTCCTCCTGTCGTTATGCACGCGACCTGCCACTGATGGCGGCGCTGGGCGCCAACACCGTGCGCACTTACGCTTTGCTGCACGAAAACGCCAGACCGTTCCTGGAGTTGCTGGAAACCACGGGGCTATACTGGCTGGCGGGTTTTCCGCTCGAGCCCTTCCATGACCCGGGGCAGCCCCTCGAGGCCAGAAAGCGGCACATACTTGACGCTTTCGGTGAATATGCGCGCCGTTTTCACGGACAGCGGCGCTTGCTGGGCTACGTTTTCGGCAGCGAGGTCACACGCGACTACAACGCCAAGTTCGCCGGCTCTCCGTCGGACTTCTACGCGCTCCTGGCCGAAGCGGCCGCCCTGCTGCGGCAGATCGAACCACAGGACACGCCCCTGCTCACCACCGCGGTCCGCGATGCGGCGGAGCTGGCGCTCAGCCCGGAAGGACTTTCGTTCTGGTCCTGGAACGCGAATCCCGGCCGCAGCTTCGGCGGGCTGCTCGAGCAAGCGCGCCGCGCCGCCGGCAAGCCGGTGCTGATTGCCGAGTTCGGCGTGGACGCTTTCGACGAGCGCACACGCCAAGAGGACGAACGTGCGCAGGCTGAAGCGGCGGCCGGGCTGTGGGGAGAGATCACCGCAACAAACTGGCTGCTTGGCGGCATCTACAGCAGCTTCCTGGATGAGTGGTGGCGGGGAGGGCCGGATGCCCGGTTTCACGGCGGCGGCGGCTCACCACAGCCCGGATACCCGGATGGATTCCGCAACGACGGCTGGTCGGGCATCTTCCGGGTCACGGCCACCGGGCAGCCGGGTGCGGACAGCTTGGGCGCGAGGAGCGTGGCGGGCGTGCTGACGAGACTGTGGGGAGGACCCGGGTTGAGCGCCCCGGTGGAAACTGGCCGGCCGCGCCTGGCGCGGGTCGAGAACGCGGCCTCGGGACTCGAGATGGCTTCTCCGGGCGCTCTGGTGCGCGTGACAGGGGACCGGCTCGCCAGGGTGACGGCCGCCGATCCGCGCTGGCCATTCTACCTGGGGCAAACCTGTCTGTGCTTTTCCGCAGCGGCGGCGCGGCTGGGGATGCTGGCATCCGCGGAGTTGAGCGCGCAGGTTCCTCCGGAGCTGCCGCCGGGTGAGACCACGGTCGTGTTGTACCGCGCCGGCGTGGCCGGCGAGTTCCTGCGGGTCCGGCTGTCGCAGAATGCTCCAGGCATATTCCCGGGAGGCCTTGTGTGGGCGGGGTCGCAGTGCCGGGCCAGCCACCAGAACGGCGTGCGGCCCGGTGATTGGCTCGAGGTTTACACCACCGGCCTGAGCGCCGACGCGCAAGTGACCGCCGACTTCGCCGGCCTCCCGGCGTCGGTGGCGTACTTCGGTCCGCTGGCGGGCGCCGTGGGCATCCAGCAGGTGAACCTCCAGATCCCGCCCGAGATGGAGCGGACGCTTGGAAGCGGGCTGCGGTTGCTGGCTGCGGGTGCAGGCAGCAACCTCTATCCCCTCAGCGTAGTGGGGCCCAGTGATCCACCCGCCATCGTCTTGCGCCCCACTCCGCCCGAGGTTGTGCTCCAGGCGGGCGGCGAGCCGGCCACGGTGGCGGTCGAAGTGGAGGGAGTCAACGCGTTCTGCGGAGCGGTGTTCTTCCGTGCCACGCGAGCGCCGGAGGGCATCAGCTTCGAGATCCCGGTGGCCTTCCCCGGGCAGAAGGTATCGCTGACGCTGCGGGCAGCGCCCGGAACGCCGGCGCTTCCGGGCAGCACCCTCGAGCTGACCGGCTACAGCGGCGGCGCCAGCGGGCAGGCGACCTTGCGGCTACTGGTGTTGCCCAACCAGGGTGACATTGCGGTGCGGGCGGTCTCCGGCGGCTTCAAGGCGGATCCCCTGGCGCGCTTCGACTGGAACTGGCACCCGATCTTCACGACCCGCGGCGGCGGGCCGGGGCGAGGACTCAACGTGCTGAGCGTCAACCCCTGGAGCGGCGTGTTCTCGGCGGTCCGCAACTTCGACACGTGGGCGGACGAGGGGGCTTCAGCCGCGCTCATCGACCACCTGACGCGCCTGCCCGCGGGGACCATCGTGTTGATGGCGGTGGCCGATGAAGCCACCTACCGGCTGGCCGCCGAAGCCCGAGGCGCCATCGCCACCTGGTTTGGCAGCGAGTACATCCGCGCGCTGGGCTACCAGGACTCCTGGGCCCTGATCGGGCGCAAGGGCGCGCTCAAGCCCCTGGCCGAAGGCGTTTCGCCAGACCGCCAGGTCTTCCTGGAACGCATTCTCACTCTGCCGCAGCCCTAGGCCCAGTAGAACAGGCATTCATGCCTGTTGTCCGCCCTCGGAACGACAGGCCTGGAGGCCTATTCCACCACCGCTCGAAGGCGCTTGCCCGCCGCCCCGCACTGCGTTTATACTGGCTTTTCCTCGGATACTCCGATATGGGATTGAGGATGGAGCCAGCGAGCGGCAGAAACGGCTTCGACCCCGAAGCTCCGCGGCGGGAAGCGGCCATGTTCTATGGCCTGTTCCTGCGCGGCCACTCCGTCGAGGCGCTGCGCCGGGATATTGACATCCCCAGGCCCCTCCTCCAGAAGTGGATGCGCTCGCCGATCTTCGAAGGCTC
>VFZS01000351.1 GCA_016871095.1 Acidobacteriota bacterium | reverse complement strand
CGCGACGCGCCAGGGCAAGCTGGCGCCGCGCCGCTTCGCGGTCAACGACGGCGGGCAAAGCCGCCTGGAGGGGTGCGCGTACCTGTTCGAGCGGAAGCCGGAGTAGCGGGTACTACCGCCCGGTGAAGGCCACCCGGTGCAACCGGATCGGCAAGACCCGCGCGTAGCGCTGGAAGTCTTCGTCCAACGAGAAGATGGTCCACTGGCGCCGGTGAGCGATCGAAGCGATCAGCAGATCCGTGGGCGCCCCGGTGACTCCTCGGTCCCGCAGCAGATTGAAGAACCGGGCGGCTTCCACGTAGTCCGCCGTGTCGATCGGCGTATCGGGGAACGCCGCCAGCCGCTGCTCCAGGAGCGCCACCTGCTGCTTGTGGCGCAAGCCCGAGAGCAGCTCCTGCCGGATGGGCCCGATCATCTGAACCCGGCCTTCCCGCACCAGGTCCGCCCATTCCGTGACCACGAGCTGCTGCGCGGGGCTGAGGTCCTTTGGCTGCCGGCGGAGAGCCAGCGACCACACCGAGGTGTCCACCAGCACCATCACCGACGCTTGGCCCGCCGCAACCGCTTGTAGCTGTAATCGGGACGATACTCGAGTTTCCCGGCCAAGTCCAGGACCGCCGCCTGCTGGCGGCGCCTCAAGTACTCCTCCAGCGCCGCGGTCACAGCTTCCTTCTTCGTCCGGTGACTGCCGGCCCGCTTCACATCCTCAATCAACCGGTCGTCGATGGCCAGATTGGTAGGCATGTGCGGTAATCAGCTACACTCCATTCTACACCAGACTTTGTGTGAAGGCGCTGGGCCTCCGGGTCGTCCCTCTCAAGCCGGCTCGGCCGCCAGCATGGCCAGGGCGATGGAGCGCAGCTTGGTGTCGGGCGTTTCGGCGCGCGACAGCAGGATCAGCGGGACCTTGGCACCCACCACGATGCCGCAGGATTCGCCCTTGGCGAAGTAGAGGATGGCCCGATAGAGGATGTTGGCGGCCTCGATGTCGGGAGCGATGAAGATGTCGGTGCCCTCGACCAGCGGGCTGGCGATGCCCTTGCGCTCGGCGGCGAGGCCGCTAAGGGACGCCGCGGCGCGCATCCGGCACCACCGGTGTATCGATCGGGTAGACTGTACTTGTGACCGGTCTAGTGCGACAACGGCTGGCCGAAATCCCGGCGGTGTGCTCCAGGCATGGCGTCCGAAGCCTGGCTGTGTTTGGCTCGGCGGCTAGCGACCGGTTCGATCCGGCCCGCAGCGACCTGGATCTGTTGGTGGAGTTCGAGCCGATGTCCCCCGCCCGGCACGCCGACAGCTACTTTGGCCTCTGGGAGGAACTGGAAGAGCTGTTCGGCATCCCGGTGGACCTGGTCGAACCGGCCCCGATCCGGAACCCGTATTTCCTCGAATCCATACGGGCGACGAAGGAAACGCTCTATGTGGCGGACTGAGGTCCGCAAGCTGCTCTTTGACGTCGCCGAAGCCTGCGAACTGGTCCAGCAGTTCACGGCGGGCAAGACTTTCGAGGACTACACCAGTGACGCGTTCCTTCGCTCGGCGGTCGAACGCCAGTTCGAAATCATCGGCGAGGCCCTGGGGCAGGCACTCCGCTCCGAGCCCAGCCTCAGCCACCACATCAGTAATACGAGGCGCATCATTGCCTTTCGGAATCGCCTGATCCACGCCTATTCCGCCATAGCGCACGAAGTAGTCTGGGGTATCCTCGAAGTCAGCTTGCCGGTTCTGCTGCGCGAAGTGAGGTCGCTGCTGGAGGAGCCCGGAGCCGCTCCCTAAACCGGCTGGGCGGCCAGCATGGCCAGGGCGATGGAGCGCAGCTTGGTGTCAGGCGTTTCGGCGCGCGACAGCAGGATCAGGGGGACCTTGGCTCCCACCACGAGGCCGCAGGATTCGCCCTTGGCGAAGTACAGAATCGCGCGGTAGAGAATGTTGGCGGCCTCGATGTCGGGAGCGATGAAGATGTCGGTGTTTTCGACGAGCGGGCTGGCGATGCCCTTGCGCTCGGCGGCGAACGCGCTCAGCGGGGCATCCAGGGCGATGGGGCCTTCGAGGTAAGCCCCGGTGATTTGTCCCCGCCGGTTCATCTGGGTGAGGGCGGCGGCGTCCACGGTGGCCGGCATGTCCGGGTTCACCTGCTCGAGCGCGCACAGCAGGGCCAGGTTGGGCTTGGCTATGCCGAGGGCGTGGGCCACCTGGATGGCGTTCCGGCACAGGTCGGCCTTCTGCGCCAGGGTGGGGGCGATGTTCACCGCCGCATCGCCCATCAGCATCAGGCGGTGGAAGCCGGGCACCTGGAAGACGATCACCTGGCTCAGCAGCCGGCCGGTCCTGAGGCCGGCATCCTTGTCGAGTACGGCCTTGAGCAGCGAGCCGGTCGAGACCTTGCCCTTCATGAGCAGCCCGCAGCGGCCCTCGCGGATCATGGCCGCGGCGCGGCGCGCGGCGGCGGCCTCGTCGGGCTCGGGTATGATCTGCTCGTCGGCCAGCTCGAAGCCGGCGCTGTGCGCCAGGGCGCGGATCTTGTCCGCGTTGCCGATCAGCGTGCCGGCGGCCAGCCCGATTTCAGCGGCCCGCTTCAGAGCCTCGATGACGTCGGGATCGTGCCCCGCCGCCACGGCAATCCGGGCCGGCCCACGGGCACGGGCCGCCGCGACCAGTTCGTCAAGGGTCCGCAACATAGCTGTTAGAGGACCTGCTTCACGATGGCATCGAATTCAGCGTCCGTGAGCAGGCCTTTTTTCGCGATGGAAGCCAGCTTGACGCGGTTGACCATCTCGAGCGTCTGCTCGGGAGTCGCCTTCAGCCCCCGCTTCTCGAGGTGCTCCTCGACGTTGGCCAGGCCGCTGCCCTTGCCCAGCACGATTTCGACGTCCGGGCGGCCCACCAGCGCGGCGGGGAAGGGGACGTACTCGAGCGGCTCGACATCCTTGCAGCGGCGGTGGAACATGCCCACGATGCCGGACTCGACCTGATAGAGGCGGTCGCCCACGATGGGCCGGTTGGGCGGCAGCTCGATGCCGGCGATCCGCTGCACCAGCTTGGAGAGCTCGTAGAACTTAGTGGTGTCGATGCCGATATCAAGCCCGTAGAGGCACAGTAGCGCCATCACCGTTTCTTCCAGGCCCACGTTGCCGGCGCGCTCGCCGATGGCCGACACGGTGACGTGCGCCACCGAGGCTCCGCTGGCCAGCGCCGCGATGGTGTTGGCCACGCCCAGATGGAAGTCCTCGTGGCAGTGGATCTCGATAGGCTTGTTGAAGCGCGCCTTCAGCTTTCGGATCACCGCGCCGACGGCCTGCGGAGTGCACCCGCCGAAAGAGTCCGCCAGGGTCAGCGCGTCCATGTGGCCCTCGGTGGCCACCTGCTCGATCAGGTCCATGTAGCGGTTCAGGTCCGAGCGGGTGCTGTCAATGGTGAAGAAGACCGTGTACAGACCCGCCTCCTTGGCCGCCTGCGTGGTCTCGATCGACGCTTTGATAGCCCACTCTACGCTCTTCCCATAGGCCTTCTGGATGAAGTGATCGCTGGAGGGAATCTCGGTGATGATCCCCTTGACCCCGCACTTCTTGGCCAGCGCCACGTCCGCGGGCATGCAGCGCGCGAAGGAGAAGATCTCGGAGGGCAAACCCAGCGCGACGATGTCCTGGATGGCGGCTTCATCCTCGGCGGAGACCGCCGGCATGCCGGCCTCGATGCGGTGGACGCCCGCTTCGGCCAGCTTCCTGGCGATGGCCACCTTCTCCTCGCGGCGGAAGACCAGGGCGGCCTGCTGCTCGCCGTCGCGCAGCGTGACGTCATGAATCCGGATCTGCTCGGGGAAGCTGAACTGCTCCCGCACTTCGGGGAACCAGTTCCACGGGCTGGTGAAGTAGCGGTCGGTTTTCCAGGGCTGGCTCATTGAGGACTCCTTTTGGGTGATCACTCGAAAGGCCCATTATAGACCGGCGAGCGCGGCGGGCGGTGTCACGAGAAGTGGACCCGAATCTCGCGCTGGTCTCCTTCGAGCGCCCGGAGGTGGATCTCGACGCGCGCGGCGGGCCAGAGGCCGGGGAAGCGCTCGCCCCACTCGACCAGGATGACGGCGTCGCGTTCGAGCAACTCTTCGAGGCCCAGGGTGGCCAGCTCGCGGGGCTCCTCGAGGCGGTACAGGTCCACGTGGTAGACCTTGGGGTGGCTCCCGAATTCGTGGATCAGGGTGAAGGTCGGACTGGCGACATCCTCTGCCCGGGCCGCACCCAGACCCTGCACGATGCCCTTGGCCAGGGTGGTCTTGCCCGCTCCGAGCTCGCCGATGAGCAGCACCACGACGCGGGGAGGCAGCGCGCGCGCCAGCTCCTCGCCCAGCGCGATGGTCTCTTCCTCAGACGCGGTCCGGCGCACCTGCGAGGGCACGCATCCCCTCCGGGAAGAAGCGCAGCAGATCGGTGGCCAGCAGGGCCTGCTCGCCGAGCTGCGTGGCGCCGAGTTCTCCGGCCAGCCCGTGCAGGTACACCGCCGCGGCCACGGCCAGCCCGGGCTGGGCGGGAAACTGGGCCAGCAGCCCGGCGATGGCGCCGGTGAGGATGTCGCCCGTGCCGCCGCTGGCCATGGCCGGCGTGCCGGTAGGGTTGATCCACACGGCGCCGTCGGGGAAGGCGATCAGCGTCCGGCAGCCCTTGAGCACCAGAGTCACCTGGCGTTCGGTGGCGAAGGCGCGGGCCGCGCCCACGCGATCGGCCTGGATCTCGGCGGTGGTCCGGCCTGTGAGGCGCGCCATCTCGCCGGGATGGGGAGTGAGCACCCGCGGCCCCGGGCCGAAGCGCTTGTTCCAGCCGGCCAGGGCGTTCAAGCCGTCGGCGTCGATGACCGCCGGCTTGCCAGTCTCCTCGACTACGCGTCGCACGAAGGCCACCGTCTCAGGGTGCGTCCCCAGGCCCGGGCCGAGCGCCAGCACGTCCTTGGATTCGATGAGCGCCGCCAGGCGCCCGTAGTCGAAACTGCGCGGGGAGATGGAACCCGTGTCGGTCTCGGGGAGCGGCTCGGTCATCAGCTCCGCGCCGTGCGAGGCGATGACCCCGATGATGGACTCCGCCGATGCCACCGTCACCAACCCCGCGCCGCCGCGGAGCGCGGCCAGACCGGTCATGGCCGCCGCTCCGGTCTTGCCGCGCGAGCCGGCCAGCACCAGCACGTGGCCGAAATCACCCTTGTGCGCCCAGGCGGTGCGCGGGGCGAAGAGGCCGCGGAACCACTCGGCTTCGACGAGCGACAGAAAGATCGCGGGATCCTGCTCGAAGAGCTCCGGCGGGCTGCCGATGGGCACCACCCGCAGCCGCCCCACCTGGGCGCAGTTGGGCGGCAGCACCTGGCCCAGCTTGGGCGCGGTGAAGGTCACCGTGTAGTCGGCGCGCACGCTCTCGCCGGCGCTGGCGGGCGAATCGCTGTCCAGTCCCGAAGGGATGTCCACGGCGATCACCCGGGCCTCGGGGAAGCCGGCGTTGATCTCGCGGATGAGCTCGAGCATCCGCCCGGTGGCGGGGCCTTTGAGGCCGGTGCCGAGCAGCGCGTCCACCACGATGGTGGCCTGGCGCATCCGGGGAGTGATCTGGGACTGAACGCGCAGCCCGCATGCGTGGAGCATACGGTAGTTCTCGGCGGCCTCGCCCTTCAGCTCCGCGGGATCGCCGGCCAGGACCACGTCGAGCGCGCGGGGCCGGGCCCGGACGTGAAGCTGGCGGGCCGCCACCAGGCCGTCGCCGCCGTTGTTGCCTCTTCCGCACAGGATCACCACGCGCTGGCGCTCGAGCGGGGCGAAAGTCTCGGCCAGGAACTCGGCCACGCGGCTGCCGGCGTTTTCCATGAGGATCAGGCCGGGGATGCCCAGCTCCATGGTGCGGGCGTCCACGGCCCGCATCTGCTCCGCGGTGAGCACTTTCATACGCGGGCCTCCCTCAGCCCCGTCCCCGGGCGCCGAATGCGCGCCACACTCCTCTGGAGCCGGTTCATGAGTCCTCAGATTCTGCGCGCCACCAGCATGGTCATGTCGTCCTGCAACTCCGGCGAGCCGGTCCAGTGACGCACCGCCTCGACGACCGCCTCGATAAGCTCCTCGCCTTCGCCCCGCTGGTGCCGCAGCAGCAGATCCATCA
>VFZS01000350.1 GCA_016871095.1 Acidobacteriota bacterium | reverse complement strand
CTGTCCACGCAGTGGACGGACGTGGAGACGAGGAACGAAAAAGAGCACCTGGAAACGCTGAAGCTGAAGCAGGAGCTAGGCATACCGCAGGCGCAGGTGTGGGCCGAGATGGGCTATACCCAGGATGAGATCGCCCACATGGAGCAGATGCAGGCCGAGGCCGAGCCGCCCGCGCCGTCGCCGGATGAGACGGCGGCCATGCGCCAGGCGGCGATGCAGCACCAGCAGGCGGCGCTGGCGCTGGACGGACTGGCGGGGAAGTAACAAGAGGCAAGAAGCATGATGCAAGATGAAGCGACTTATCGCCTGCTGGTGCGCCTGGGCCTGATGCCGCAGGACGCCGAAGAAGTGATCCGCTGGGCGGCGGCGCACGGCCAGCAGTTACCGAGTGACGAGGAGATTGCCCAGGACGCCCAGGTGACGCCCGCCGACGTGGAGCAGGCCAAGCAATGGTGGCTGTTCAACAAAGACGTGCCGCTGAAGTACAAGCGGCTACTCTCGGCCAGGGAAAGGTAAGCATGATAGGAAGGAGAATCGTGGCAGTAGACCAGATCAGGCTGGAGGGGGCAATCAAGCAGCAGATTGACCGCCTGGACGTGCGGCTGGCCAGCATCGAGGAATCTCTGCGGCGGCTGGTCGTGCTGTATAGCGGCACAGGTGAGGACTACGGGGCGAGGAAGGATGAGCCGGTACAGCCCCCTGCAATTAGCCCAAAGGTTAAGAAACGGTGACCATCCAGAGCGGCTCGCCCGTCGGCTTGCCCGGCTACTATTGGGACAAACGCCTGCACAACTACGTGGAGCAGCGCACGCGGCGCATGGTCAAGCGTGAGACCGTCAACGGCCTGCTGCGCCAGGTGGCCGATGGCTCGGCGGGGCGACTGGAAGGTCTGGCCCAGGCCTTTGCCGAGGGCAAGCTGACCGGGGCGCAGTTCTACAAGGCGGCGCAACTGGAAATCAAGCACGCCACCAACGCCTGCGCTGCCCTGGCCAAAGGCGGGTGGGATCGGATGACGCTCTCAGATTGGGGTATGAACGGAGCGCAACTCAGGCAAGCTTACGTTCATCTTCGCCAGTTCGCCCGCGATATTGCCGCCAAGCTGCCCAGCCCGGCGCAACTGATAGCCCGTGCCCGCAGCTACGCCGATGCTGCCTTTGGGCGCTTCTGGCACATTCGCCAGACGGTGGAGAGGTTACGAGGGCGACGGACGATGAGAATTAGGACGCGTGGCGATGATAGGGTCTGTAGTGAGTGCCGGGAAGATGAGCGGCAGGGCTGGCAGCCGATAGGCACGTTTCACGTTCCGGTACACATCGGCTGCCGGTGCGATGAGGAGTACGGATAGCGATGGCCACACAACAAGCACAAGAGCCAAAAGTCCCTGCGGGGTGGGTGGATAGTCCCTGGGATGGCTCGGCTGCTCAGTGGGGGACGGCGGAGGCGTATTGTAGCGCCTGCCTGATCGACGTCAACTCAGGCGGGGCGAAGATTAAAGACCTCTGCGCCCTCCCCTACAAAGAGCCGGGCAGCGGCAAGATCAACGTCCGTGGCGTGCTGGCGGCGGCGGGCGGGCGGGGGATCACCCGCCTGGCGAAGCCGGACGGCGTGGACGCCGGCAAGTGGGCCGCAGCCAAGCGGGGGGCGGCGCGCAAGCTGGTTAGCATGTACCGCCGGATGCGGCGCGAGCCGCCGGAGGCGGTCAGCCGCATGGCTGGTGGGTAGAATAAACGGGCAATTACGCATTTATTCTCACAACTGGAGGTGTCCGTGATGGACGAAGTGACAACAGCATCAGGCGGGACGCCTGGAACGGCCCTGCCCGCGCCGGTGGTGGGGGTGGGGGCAGCGGGAGAGGCGGAGAAGCCACCCGAAACAACCGACAAGCCTAAATCGCTAGAGGAGGCTCTGGCGCAACTGGACGAGCTGCGCGGTCAGATCAAGCGGGTCAACGCCGAATCGGCGGACAGGCGGCGCAAGCTGGCGGCCTACGAGGAGGCCGAGGCCAAGCGCCAACAGGCCGAACTCAGCGAACTGGAGAAGCTCAGGGTACAGGCCGCCGAGAAGGACGATCTCTACCAGCAGGCCATCAACGACCTGACCAAGCTGCGCATACGCCACGCCATCGAGATGGCGGCGGGGCGGCTGGGCTTCTACAAGCCGGAGGATGCGGCGCAGCTCATGGACTGGTCGGGGCTGGAGGTGGACGAGGAGCAGAACGTCAAGGGCGTGGAAGACGCTCTCAAGGCGCTGCTCAAGGAACGCCCATACTTGATCCGCCAGCAGCAGGCCGCGCCGGACCTGAATGCTCAGCAGCGCAGCCAGGGCCAGACGCCAAAAGCGCGGGAAGAAGAACTGCGCAAGCGATTTCGCATCGGAGCATAAGAAGGGGGTACTATCATGGCTAACGAAGTAACCGTAACCACAGCGGACGTGCGCCCACTTACGGGGTGCATCATCCGGCGCGCCGTAGCTGGCGAGGCGCTGGCCCTGGGGGATTGCGTCTACGTTTCCAGCTACAGCGGCGACCTGCCGGTGGTCAGCAAGGCCGATGGTTCGGCGGTGAACACGGCTAACGTCTACGGCGTGGTCGTGGCCGGGGCGCTGGCGAATACTACCATCGCCTCCGGCGAGTCTTGCGACGTAGTGACGCTGGGCCCGGTCACGGGCTACAGCAGCATGACCAGCGGCAACACCATCTGGGTCAGTGATACCAGCGGGCGACTGAGCACCGTCGTGGGCACCAAGAGCGGCGTGGTCGGCGTGGCCGAGACGCCGGCGACGGTCTACGTGCGCCCCAGCCTGCATACCGTAAGCTCGTAATCAACCGAGCGAGGGAGGATAAACTATGGCTACGTTAGGTCCAAACGACCTGAAGCAATACGCCTTGCCGCCCGGCTGGGATGCCGCGCGGTTGAGCCAGCTTGCCCTGGCCAGCGGTGAAAACTATGACGGCCTGGTAACGGACATCACGGAGGCTCTGGCCATCGCCAATGCCGACCTGATGGCCGATCCGATCATTGGCTCCCTGGTCTGCGAGAACCCGGAGCAGACCGTCGAGGTGGGGACCGGGGTTTCCAATGGCTTCGTGGACCACACCGAATACGGCCTGCCGGACGGGCAACGGGGCAAGACGACCGGCTGGATGCTAGAGCCGGTGTCGAAGGACTACAAGTTCTCCTGGACGTGGGACTTCTTGCGGAAGTGCCGGCGCTTTCAGATCGACAACGACGTGCAAGTCGGTATGGACGAGCTGGCCAACGTCTGGGAAAAGACCATTCTGCAAAGGCTCTTCAAGTCCACCTATACCACGGTGGGCAGCGCCGGCAAGAGTATGCCCGTGGCCGACGGCGGCACGGCGGACAGTACGTACGTCCCCTGGAATCTGCCCGCACGGGCTACGGCTTTCGCCTACACGCACGACCACCGGCAGAACCTGAACGGCATCACGCAGACCAACCTGGAGACCTGTGTGGCGCACCTCTGGGAGCACGGGATTGACGCCCCGTACGATCTGCTGATTGCCCAGGCTGATGTAGCGTCCTGGAGCAATACGACCAACGTCACGGGCTACGTCAAGCGAGCTGATGACATGATCCGCTACGGCACGCAGACCGACCTGGCCTCGGTGGGGCCCGGCTACATCGCCGCCATCGAGACCAGCGTCTACGGCCCGGTGCGGGTGCGGGCCTCGGCACGCATCCCGACGACCTACGCCGTGCTCTACAAGAGCTACGGCAGCGGCGACAGCCGCAACGTCATGCGCCTGGCCCCCGGCCCGTTGGGCGGCCTGGGGGCAGTGCTCCTGGCCGGTCAGTACATGCGTCAATACCCTCTGGAGAATGCCCTTTTGTTCCTGGAGTTCTACCTGGGCATTCAGGATCGCATCGGGGCGGTGTTATTCAAAAACACCGCCGGCGGCTGGTCTGACCCGACCATCGTGTAATATCAAATAGCAGGTAGCAGGCGCTACTTGCTACCTGCTACCTGATTTGTGAGGTACAGACATGGATAAACTCAGACAGTACATCAATCCTCTGCGCTGGCTGGCGGTCGTACTGCTGATCACCGCCGGGCTGGTGGCCTACGATAACATCAAGGGAGGCGCCAATATCCTGGGCATTCAGCCGGTGCGCTTCCAGCGGGTGCGCATTGATGATACCCTGCGCGTGGATGGAGCGTCAACGCTGACCGGGGCGACCACGCAGACAGGGGCGCTGACCATCGCCGGGGCGTTGGCCGCCAATGGCGGGATCAGCGTAGACACCTCGGCTTTTACCGTAGCCGATACCTCTGGCAACGTGGCCACCGCGGGCACGCTCACGGTGGCCGGGGCGACGAGCCTGGCGGCTGACGTGACTCTGAGCGCCGATACGACGGGCGGCAACGCCGGGGCCAAAAACGAGTTCATCGGCCTGCCGCGCATCAAGCTCGTCGGTGGCGCCCAGGGGACGAACCCCGGTTCGCAGACGATCTCGCTCTTCGACGACACGCCGGATGGGGAGTATGCGCCGGTGGATGGCGACGTGGTGGAATCGGCGGATACAACCTACTACAAGTACGGCGCCAAGTCTTACAAGGCGGCCTTTGCGGCCACGGCCGAAGCCGGTGATGGCATTGTGGGCACGAACGCCGCGGGCGGTGTGGCCTACGATGACATGGAGAGTGCCGGGCTGCTGGTGTACTGCTCGGTGACCTGGACGTCGGGCGATCTGACCCTGGTGCTCGTTGACGACGGCGGGGCGCGTACCTATAACATTCCGGCCCTGGCTACGGCTAATAAGTGGGTATGGCTGGAGGTGGACATCTCCAGCGGGGATCTGAGCGCCGTTTCGGACGTGAAGATCCTGCTGTCCTCGCAGGGGGCCACCAACCTGGCGGCCTTCAATCTGTACATCGATCTGCTCTATGTCTGGGATAGCGTGGACGAGGAAGCCCTGGGCACGGCCATCGTGCAAGACGGCGTGCTCTCGGTGATCAACGTGGAGACCGGGGCCACTCTGGTAGAGCTTACGGATTACATCGTGCACTACGAGAACGGCAACGACTTCATCGTCTACATCACGGATCAGTCAACGGCGGACATCGTGATTCTGGTGGCGTACTAAGCAACAAAAGGAGCGGAATGCACAAGGAGAGCAGGGCGGTGGTCATCACCTCCGGGTTATGGCGGACGTGCCTGGGCAGGACAGGCGCACCGGGGGGCTCCTTCCACCGCCCTGCGGTGAAGAGTAATGGTCAACAAGCGGTACTTATTATTCGCTTACGATGACACCTACCCCTGCGGTGGGTGGAGCGACTTTGTAGATGGCTACACCAGCCTGGCGGCGGCGCAGGAGGCAGGGGGCAGGCAGCACAAAGACCACTGGGAAGTAGTAGACCTGGCCTCCATGCAGGTCGTGGCCAGCGGCCCGGATGACGTGGCTGACGACGAGGTGGACTATGGGCAAGTGGGCCAGCAAGGCGTAGCAGCGGTGGGCGCATACCGCCCGTGGGCGGAAGTCACTTGGGACCGCCGAGGTCGCCAGAAGAGACGCCGCCAGTAAGGGCAAGAAGCTACCCAAGCGGGCGAAGAAACGGAAGGGGAAATAAGGGGGCAAAAATGGACAGAGATACCTCAACCTGGACTTTTCAAAGTGCAGCCGTCGCTACAGGCAACGGGCAGATCATGGACGTAACAGGCTTGGCTGCCGTTGCTGTGCAAATTGCAGGAATTACCACGGCGACGATTGCTTTTGAGGCCAACGTGGATAAAACCAACTGGGTAGCTGTGCAAGCCGTGAATCTGAATGATGGATCGGTAGGGGCTACGGCCACGGCTGACGGTCTATACTTGGTATCAACTACGGGTCTCAAGCAATTGCGCTGCCGCGTTAGCGCCTGGACGGCAGGCACGATTACGGTCATTGGCAATGGTGTTATGAATGCTGCTGGCCTGACATTAGCCGACGTAGACGTTGCCGGCACGGAGACCGTGACGGCCAACCAGGGCACGGCCCACGCCTCGGAAAAATGGCGGGTAAGCGTGATTGATGCCCTGCCTGCGGGCGCGAGCGCCATTGGCAAGCTGGCGGCTAACAGCGGCATAGACATCGGCGACGTGGACGTGCTGACTGAGCCCTCCGGTCCTGGGGTG
>VFZS01000349.1 GCA_016871095.1 Acidobacteriota bacterium | reverse complement strand
TGACCCAGTCGGCCGCGCGGATCACCTCCAGGTTGTGCTCGATGATCAGCACGCTGCCGCCCTGCTCGATCAGGCGCTGGAAGGCGTCGAGCAGCTTGGCGATGTCGTCGAAGTGCAGGCCAGTGGTCGGCTCGTCGAACAGGTACAGAGTGCCCTCGCAGGAAGCCTGGATCAGGTGCGCGGCCAGTTTGACGCGCTGCGCCTCGCCGCCCGAGAGCGTGGTGGCGGACTGCCCCAGGCGCAGGTAGCCCAAGCCGACCTGAGCAAGCACCCGCAGGCGGGCGGCCAGTCGCGGCACATCGGCGAAGAACTGGAGCGCCTCGTCGATGGTCAATTGCAGCACCTGGTGGATGTTCAGCCCGCGATAGAGGATCTCCAGGATGCCGCTCTTGTAGCGCGTGCCCTTGCACTCCTCGCACACCAGCTCGACGTCGGCCAGGAACTGCATCTCGACGGTGACGGCGCCGTCGCCCTGGCAGGTTTCGCAGCGCCCGCCCGGGATGTTGAAGGAGAAGTGCCCCGGAGCGTAGCCCCGCCGCCGCGCCTCCGGGGTCGAAGCGAACAGGCTGCGGATCAGGTCGAAGGCCTTGATGTAAGTGACGGGGTTGGAGCGCGGGGTGCGCCCGATGGGCGACTGGTCCACCAGCACGGCCTGGCGGATCAACTCCGCCCCGTCCAGGCGGCGGCAGGTCAGCCGGGCGGCGCTTTCTTCGGTGTCCTGGTCGCGCTCGGCGGCGCCGGCCTTCTCGAGCGCCTCCAGCGACTTGAATAGCACCTCGTGCACCAGCGTGGACTTGCCCGATCCGGAGACTCCCGTCACCACCACCATGGCGCCCAGGGGGATGGCGACGTCCAGATCCTTGAGGTTGTGCAACCGCGCGCCACAAATCCTCAGCAGGCGCGCGCGATCGGGTTTGCGGCGCGCCCGCGGGACGCTGGTGCGAAACTCCCCGCGCAGGTAGCCCGCGGTCAGCGAGCCCGCGCCGTTGGCCAGCAAGGCTCGGCCCGAGCCTTCGAACACCACTCGGCCTCCGCGCTCGCCGGCGCCGGGCCCCAGGTCCACGATGTGGTCCGCGGCGCGGATGATGTCGGCATCGTGCTCCACCACCAGGATGGTGTTGCCCAGCTCGCGCAGCTCCTCCAGGATGCGGATCAGCCTTCCGGTGTCCCGGCTGTGCAGTCCGATGGACGGCTCGTCCAGCACGTAGCAGGCGCCCACCAGCCGCGAGCCCAGGCAGGTGGCCAGTTGGATGCGCTGCGCCTCGCCGCCCGACAGTGTGGCCGACAGCCGGTCCAGCGTCAGGTAGTCCAGCCCCACGTCGTCGAGGAAGTTCAGCCGGTGGCGGATCTCCAGCAGGATCTTCCCGGCGATGTCCAGCTCGCGCGGGCTCAGCTCCAGTCCGGCGAAGAACGCCTTGGCCTGGGCGATGTTCAGGCGCGCCACCTCGGCCAGGGTGCGGCCGCCCACCCGCACCCACAGCGCCTCCTGGCGCAGGCGCGCCCCGCCGCAGTCGGGGCACTCGGCGTAGCCGCGGTAGCGGCTCAGGAACACCCGCACGTGCACCTTGTACTTCTTGGTTTCCAGGTGCCGGAAGAAGCCCCGGATCCCCGGGAAGCGGCCCGCCCCGTTCCACAGCAGCTCGAGGGCTTCCCGGCTCAGCTCGCAGTAGGGCGTGTGCACCGGCACTTTGCCCGCGGTGTGGCGCTTCAGGCTCTCCAGATAGTGCCGATAGCGGGGCTTGCGCCACGGCTCCACGGCGCCCTCGGCCAGCGCACGGTAGCGGTCCGGGATCACCCGGGCCTCTTCGTAGTCGATGGTGTTGCCGAAGCCCTGGCAACGCGGGCAGGCCCCGAAGGGGTTGTTGAAGCTGAACAGGCGCGGCTCGGGGTCCAGGAAGTCCCGGGCGCAGTCCTTGCAGGCGAACCGCTCGCTGAAACGCAGGCTCTCTCCGGCGCCCTCCAGGCGGGCCTCCTGGAAGATGGCCTCGCCGGCCTCGCGGTAGCAGATCTCGACCGAATCCACCACCCGCGAGCGCAGGTCCCCGGAGATGACCAGGCGGTCCACCAGGACGAACAGGGGTTGGGTGAAGTCGATCTCCAGCAGCGACTCGGGAGTCGAGAACTCGAAGGTGCGGCCCCGCTGAAAGAGGCGCGAGAAACCCTTCTGGCGGAGGTCGAACAGGCGGTCGCGCAGTTGCCGGGTCTGGGCGCCCGGGCCAGCGCTCTGGATGGGGAACAGAACGTACCAGCGCGAGCCGGGGGGCAGGGCCAGGACCCGCCGCGCCACCTGGTCCACCGTGTCTCGGTCCACCGGCTGGCCGCAGGAGGGGCAGTAAGTGCGCCCCACCCGGGCGTACAGCAGGCGGAGATAGTCGTACAGCTCGGTGGCGGTGGCCACCGTCGAGCGCGGGTTGCGCGTGGTGTTCTTCTGCCGGATGGCGATGGGCGGCGCGATGCCGTCGATGGCATCCACCTCCGGCTTCTCCATGCGCTCCAGGAACTGCCGGGCGTAGGCCGACAGGGACTCGACGTAGCGGCGTTGGCCCTCCGCGTAGATAGTGTCGAAGACCAGCGACGACTTGCCCGAGCCGGACACCCCGGTGACCACGATCAGCCGGTTGTGCGGCAGGGTGAGGCTGAGGTTCTTGAGGTTGTGGGTGCGCGCTCCCCGGATGTGGATGACGTCTTCCACTGAAGTGGGCCCTACGGATGCCTCCGCCGGCGAGTGGTTATCATCTCAGTATAGCGTGGGAGGGGTTTCCGGCCCGCTATCGAGGGGCGCGCGGGGTAAAGCGATACTACGCGGCTCGGCGGCTCACAAAGGTCTCCCCTGACGGCGCCCAGGCCCCAGCGATCTTCCGCTGGGCGCCCAAGCGCCGCCTGGTCGAGATTCCCGTCTGTGCCGCTGGGCGCTAAGCGCCGGCGATGATTACCAGCGGGGCTGGCGGCGGCCACGGCCGCCGAAGCCGCTGCGGTTCCCGCCCCCGCCGCCGGACGGGCGTCCGCCGGAGCGCTCCTCCCGCGGCCGGGCTTCGTTCACGTTAAGCGCGCGGCCGTTGATTTCGCGCCCGTTGAGCGCGGCAATGGCCTTCGAGGCCTCCGCGCTGTCCGTCATTTCGACAAAAGCGAACCCACGCGACTGTCCGGTCATGCGATCCCGCACGATGGAGACGCGCTCCACTGAGCCGAAAGCGGAGAAAGCACCCTCAAGCTCGGCCTCGGTGGTTTGGTATGCGAGGTTTCCAACAAAAATGTTCGTCATAGTCTCTTTCTGGGTACTGCACGCGGCGCCAAGCTTTCAGTGGCGAGCTAGTCTAAGCCGAGCTAGGAAGCGGACGAAGGTAGCGGTCACGGATGCGATGGCACACATTTCCCACTTGCGATTGTACCGCATTTCCCCTCCGGCGGGGAAGACCCCCCTGCCTAACCCGCCGGAGGCGGCTCCCCACTGGCTTCGGGATCCTCACACAGGCAGCAGTCGCTGCACCGGCGGCACTTGCGGCACAGGTGGTTGGGGCAGGCGTCCTTGGTGCACCATACACAGATCTCGGTGGAAGCATCCCCGCAGATATTGCAGGCGAACACGTGAGTCTCGGTCACGGCTGCTCCTCCTTACTTGGCCCCGTCTCGAGGCGGCGGCTGGCGCACCAACTGCCCGCGACAGCGCTGCGCCTCCTGGTCCATGATCTTCAGCGCGTGCTCCTGGTCGGCGGCCAGCTCCACCAGGTACTGCCGCAGCCTGGCCCGGCTGGAGGTCCCCTCCGCGAACAGGCTGTCCAGCAGGTCGGCCAGCGCCGCGTTCTGGTAGCGTCGGGCACCGCCGCTGAGCGAGCGCAGCAGGTCCTCCAGGCTTTCCAGGCGGAAGAAGACCTCCAGCGCCACAGTCAGCTTCTCCGGGCTGGCGGCCAGCCTGGCCGAGGAATCGACCAGGGCCCGAAGCTGGACCCGTGTGGTGGCGAGCTGCGCCACGTAACTGTCCGAGCCCCCCTGGCCGACCCATTCCGGAGGTTTGAGCTGCTCCAGCATCGGCTGCACCCGCTGCGCGTGCGCGGCCAGCGCCGCCGCGTTCTGGCGGACGTCCCAGGGCGGGGGGATTCCGCTGGGCTGCGTCTCCTGGCCGGTGGCCAGCGCGGTCAGGCACAGGAACATGACTCCACTGAGCTTGGCGAACCACATGACTCTGGCACCAGTGTCGCACGCCAGGGTTGCACGGTGGGGCCGGCTTCAGCCGGCCGCGCCGCAAGCTGAAGCTTGCGCTACACGGGGCCGGGTTCAGCCGGCCGCGCCGCAAGCTGAAGCTTGCGCGACACGAGGCCGGGTTCAGCCGGCCGGCTCCGCAAGCTGAAGCTTACGCTACATGGGGCCGGCTTCAGCCGGCCGGCTCCGCAAGCTGAAGCTTACGCTACATGGGGCCGGCTTCAGCTGGCCGCGCTGGAGTTGCGGCGAGCCGGTCCGGCGTGTAGCCTGACTGTAGGCGGCTGGTGTGTCTGCCACCGCCGAGGGGAGGGTATGAGCCGCGCCAGTCTGCTCCGTGAGGGCTTCGCCAAGTGGACCTCCGACTTCGCCTACCTGCGGGGGCTGTTCTGCGAAATGCTGGAAGAGGAGGGAGACCTCGAACTGGCCGCCTTCCTGCGGTCGTGTTTCGAGGACGGGGCTCCGGCCTCCTCGGCGCTGTCGGTGCGCCACTGCCAGGCTTTGTCGATCGTGTTCCAGCTTCTCGACATCGTGGAAGAGAACACCGCGAACCAGGTGCGGCGGCGCGCGGAGGACCCCCGGCGGCAGGAGAGTGAGCCCGGCCTGTGGCTGTACAACCTGGGTGACCTGCGGCAGCGCGGCTTCGAGGAACAGGCGGTGCGAGAGGCCCTGGAACAGGTGGTGGTGGAGCCGGTGCTGACCGCCCATCCCACCGAAGCCAAGCGCGCCACCGTACTCGAGCACCACCTGGCCATCCACCTGCTCCTGGTCGAGCGCGACAACCGGCTGTTCACCGACATCGAGCTGGCCATCTTCGAACGGCGGATGAAAGCCGCCCTCCAGCGGCTGTGGCGCACGGGCGAGATCTTCCTGGAGCGGCCGGATGTCGACAGCGAGGTGCGTAACACGCTGCACTACCTCCGCAACGTCTTTCCGGATGTGGTGGAGCTGCTAGACCTTCGTTTCCAGCACTCCTGGCGGGTCACCTTCGGCGCCGAGCCGCCCCTGCTGCCGCGGTTGCGCATCGGAAGCTGGGTGGGAGGCGACCGGGACGGCCATCCTTTCGTCACTCCGGAAGTGACCGCCCGGACGCTGGGCGTGCTGCGGGAGGGCGCCTTCGCGATATTGCGCGACCGGTTGCGGCAGCTTGGGGCGCGGCTGAGCCTGGCCGAATCGGCGCATCCCGTGCCGGCCGCGCTGCGGGAGCGTATCACGGAGCTCGCATCGTTACTGGGAGAGGCCTCCCGCGCGGCTCTGGATCGCAACCGGGACGAGCCCTGGCGGCAACTGGTCAACCTCATCCTGCTGCGGCTGGAGCGGGCCGGCGGCGATACCGGCGGCTACGCCTCCCCTGGGGAGCTGCTCGACGACGTGGCGGTGCTGGAAGCCTCGCTGCGGGAGGCGGGCGCCCGCCACATCGCCGAGCTGGACGTGCGTCCCCTGGCGGCACAGGTCCGTGTGTTCGGGTTCCACCTGGCCGTCCTGGACACACGCCAGAACAGCATGGCGCACGACAACGCCATCGCCGGCCTGCTGCGCGCGGCCGGCTTCGCCCGCTTCGACTACCCGGACTGGAGCGAGGAAGAGAAGCTCGCTTTCCTCGACCGGGAGCTTCAGACGCCGCGGCCCTTCACCGGCCCGCACAGGCGGCTGGAGGAGGAGACCGAACAGGTAGTGGGTGTCTTCCGGGTACTGCGGGCGCACCTGGATCGCTGCGGTCCGGCCGGGTTGGGCCCGCTGATCGTTAGCATGACCCGGGGCGTGGCGGACCTGCTGGCGGTCTATCTGCTGGCCCGGGAAGCGGGCCTGCTGGTGGAGACGCCCGCGGGCCTGGCCTGCGAACTGCCTGTGGTCCCGCTGTTCGAGACCATCCACGATCTGGAGCGCAGCGAGGCCATCCTGGATGCTTTTCTGCTTCATCCCATCACTCAGCGGACGCTGGACCAT
>VFZS01000348.1 GCA_016871095.1 Acidobacteriota bacterium | reverse complement strand
GACCGCCCGGAGTGCATCGTCGAGGTCGCCGCCATGAACCAAGCGCCGCGCCGCAGATACCTCCCCCTCAACCGCAACCCCCGCTTGTCGCGGATCACCGGAGCAATCCCTCCCATCAGCAGGTCATGGTTGACAGGGTCGGAGAACTGGGCGATGTCCAGATCCACCACCCAGTCCTTGCCCTGTTCGGCGTACCGTTGGGCCACTACCACGGCATCGTGCGCGCTGCGCCCCGCTCGAAACCCGTAGCTGTGCTCGCTGAACCACGGCTCGAAGATCGGCGTCATCACTTGCCACAACAACTGCTGGATGAACCGATCCAGCACCGTCGGGATGCCCCACTTTCGGACGCCCCTGCTGGGCACACTGGGACAGGCTTCCAGGCCTGTCCCACTGGGTTTGGTTGCGGCTATGCCGCGCTATGATACACTCCTAGATAAGAGGGGGCCTCCTGGGGACCCACTGAGATACACTCCTAGATAAGAGGGGGCCTCCTGGGGACCCACTGAGATACACTCCTAGATAAGAGAGGGCCTCCTGGGGACCCACTGAGAACACGAAAGGATGAAGGGCGGAGCTATGAAGAAGCCTAATCCAGAGACACCAGTTCTGACCACACAGGATGGCAAGCCCATCGCCATGCAGCAAGCCTTGACCGCCGGCCCGCGAGGCCCGGTGCTTTTACAGGACGTCGAACTCCTGGAGCAGATGCAGCACTTCAACCGGGAGCGTATTCCCGAGCGCGTCGTGCACGCGAAAGGCTCCGGCGCCTACGGGACCTTCACCGTGACCAATGACGTCACGCGCTACACGAAGGCGAAATTCCTGGAGAAGGTGGGCAAGAAGACGGAGGTCTTCGCCCGCTTCTCGACCGTCGCCGGCGAGCGCGGCGCGGCCGACGCTGAGCGCGACGTTCGCGGCTTTGCCCTCAAGTTCTACACCGAAGAGGGCAACTGGGACATGGTCGGCAATAACACCCCGGTGTTCTTCGTCCGGGATCCCTACAAGTTCGCCATGTTCATCCACACGCAGAAGCGGCATCCCAAGACGAACATGCGATCCCAGGAGATGCAGTGGGACTTCTGGTCCATGTGCCCGGAGTCGCTGCACCAGGTCACGATTCTGTTCTCGGACCGCGGCATCCCCGCCGGATACCGCTTCATGAACGGCTACGGCAGCCACACTTATTCCCTGATCCACACGCAGGGCGAGCGCGTCTGGTGCAAGTTCCATTTCAAAACCTTGCAGGGCATCCAGACCTTCGACGACGACGAGGCCGCCCGCATAGTCGGCCAGGACCGCGAAAGCCACCAGCGCGATCTTTACCAGGCCATCGAGCGCGGCGAGTTCCCCCAGTGGCGGCTCCTGATTCAGGTCATGACCCAGGAACAGGCCGCGGGTTTCCGCTGGAATCCCTTCGACCTGACCAAGGTGTGGCCCCACGCCGAGTTCCCCCTCATCGAGGTGGGGGTCATGGAGCTGAACCGGAATCCGGAGAACTACTTCGCCGAAGTGGAGCAGTCGGCGTTCAAGCCCAGCGCGCTGGTCCCGGGCGTCGGGCCAAGCCCCGACAAGATGCTTCAGGCCCGGCTGATGAGCTACGCCGACGCGCACTTGCATCGCGTCGGCCCCAACTGGCAGCAACTGCCGGTCAACCGCCCCCGCTGCCCGGTGGCGAACTACGTTCGCGACGGCGCCCTGGCTACCGCCGAGACTTACGGCTCCAACCCAAACTACTGGCCGAACAGCCTCGCCGGCGCACCGCAGCCCGATGAACAGTACAAGGATTCCGCGTGGAAGCTCGGCGAGGTCATCGTGGACCGCTTCGATTCCACCGTGGACCACGACGACTTCACCCAGGCGGGGAACCTGTTCCGCATCTTCGACCCTGCCCAGCGCGACCGTCTGGCGGGGCGGATCGCCGGAGCTCTGGGCCAGGCCGGCAAGGAGATCCAGATGCGGCAGCTCCGTCACTTCTTCGCCGCCGACCAGGAATACGGGCGCCGTGTGGCCGAGAAGCTCGGCATCGACCCGTCCGAGCTGGCACGCTGATCCGCCGGCCTTGCGCCGAAGGTCCGTCCAGGAAGCCGCGGGGAAGCCTGTGCCCCGCGCTCGGAGCACGTACGCCAGCTTGAGGAAGCAGGCGCTGCCCTGCTGGGGACGCCGCGCGCGGAGGCCGGAGGTCTATTATCATACGATCTTCGACCGTCTGACGCCGATGAAACGCTACCTGGTGGTCTTCATCCTATTCCTGCTGTCGATGATCACCTACATCGACCGCGTGTGCATCTCCTCGGCCAAGGAACCTATCGCGGCGGAGCTGTCACTCTCCGATGAGGCCATGGGAGCAGTCTTCAGCGCCTTCGCGCTGGGCTATGCCCTGGCGCAGGTGCCCTCCGGCTGGCTGGCGGACCGCTTCGGACCGCGGCTGGCGCTGTCCGTGGTGGTCACCGCCTGGAGCATCTTACCCGCGCTGACCGGCGCGGCCCGCCGCTTCGTGCCGCTGCTGGTGATCCGCTTCCTGTTCGGCGTGGGCGAGGCGGGCGCCTTCCCGGGCGCGGCGCGGGCCTTCTACAACTGGCTGCCCACCGGCGAGCGCGGCCGCGCCAACGGCATCATCTTCTCCGGCACACGGCTCGGCGGGGCGCTCTCCTTCCCCCTGCTGGCCTGGATGCTCGCAACGTGGGGGTGGCGCGCGTCGTTTGGGATTCTGGGCGCGCTGGGCGTGGGTTGGGCGGCGCTGTGGCTGGCGTGGTTCCGAGATCACCCGGAGAAGCCGGTCCCGCGCGAGGCGCCGGTCGGCGCGCAGGGCCTGACCTTCTCCCAGGTGTTCCGCTCGAAGGGGATGGCGCTGGCCATGGCGCAGTACTTCTCCGGCAACTTCACCTTCTTCATCTGCCTGTCGTGGATGCATCCCTACCTGAAGCAGCACTACCGGCTGAGCAGCGCCGAGGCCGCGGCCTACTCGATGGTGCCGCTGCTGCTCGGAGCAACGGCCCAGTGGGTGGCCGGCTTCATGGTGGATTCCCTTTACCGCCGGCCGGCGCTACGGCCGTGGTCGCGGCGGCTGCCCGGGATCCTGGGTTTCTTACTGGCCGCCGGAGGGCTGGCGGGCGTGACGCTGGCGGGCACTCCCGCCCTGGCGGTGGCCTACTTCACGCTGGCCACCTTCGGCGCGGACATGACCATCAGCCCGAGCTGGGCCTACTGCATGGACATCGGCGGCAAGCACTCGGGGGCGGTCTCCGGGTCGATGAACATGCTGGGAAACATCGGCTCCTTCGTCAGCGCCAACGCCTTCCCCTATCTGTACCGGCTGACCGGCAGCGCCACGGCCTACTTCCTCACCGCGGCGGCGCTGAACGTAGCCTCGCTGGCCTGCTGGTACCACATGCGCTCGCTGGAGCCGCACCGGGACCAGCCGGCGCTTTGATAGAATGGCGGCATTCTATGGCACATGAAGCTATTCCTGCATCCCGGCGGCAGTTCCTCGGCGCGGCCGGCGGCGCGCTGGCTCTGGGCCAGCCCGCCGGCGCGCCGGTGGCGCTGCCCAAGGTGAAGTTCGGCCGGCACGAACTCACACGCCTCGTGATCGGCTCCAACCCGCTGTACGGCTACGCCCATTTCAATCCCATCCTCAGCCAGCTCATGGAGGAGTGGATGACGCCGGAGCGGCGCGTTCAGGTGCTGCTTCAAGCCGAGCGCGCGGGCATCAACACCTGGCAGGTCCACTACAACGATCCCGTTGTCGAGGACCTGAAGCGCTACCGCGACGCGGGCGGCAAGATGAACTGGCTCCTGCTGGCCGACTTCGAGCTTCAGAAGAACTGGAAACTGCTCCCGCTGGTGGCCAAGCTCGGCGCCATCGGCGTGGCGCATCACGGCAACCGCACCGACGAGCGCTTCCGCGCCGGGCAGATGGACATTGTGCGCGATTTCACCAAGGCCGTGCACGACGCGGGCTTGCCGGCCGGCGGCGTCTCCTGCCACAATCCGGCGGTGGTCGAGTACATCGAGGAGCACGGCTGGCAGATCGACTACTACATGACCTGCATGTACCGTGTCAGCCGCACTCGCGAGGAGACCCGCAAGGAGCTGGGTGAGGCGCCGCTGGGCGAAGTCTACATGGAGAAAGACCCCGAGCGCATGTGCCGCCTGGTGCGCCAGACCAAGCGGACCTGCTTCGCCTTCAAACTGCTCGGCGCGGGCCGCAGCATCGGACGGCCCGAGCAGGTGGAAGCCGCCGTCCGCTTCGTCCTCACTAACATCAAGCCGCAGGACGCCGTAATCGTGGGCATGTTCCCCAAGTTCAAGGACGAGATCCGCGAGAATGCCGAGCTGGTGCGGCGCATCTCCGCCGCCGCGTGAGGTCCCATGTTGAAGAGACTGCTCATCCCCCTACTGCTAGTGTTCGTGGCCGCGCCGCTGGCGGCCCAGGCCAGGTTCGAGTTCTGGCCCGGGGCGGCGTATGATCCACGCATCCCCACCTACAAGCAGGTGCTCGGCTACGACGCCGGCGAGCGCCTCACCTGGCACGCCGGCCTCCTCAAATACCTCGAGGCGCTGGCCGCCGCCACCAAACAGGTCAGGATCTTCGAGTACGCCAGGAGCTGGGAGGGCCGCAAGCTGATCTATGCGGCGGTAGGCTCGGAAGCCAACCTGCGCCGGCTGGATGAGATCCGCTTGGGGCAGCAGAATCTGGCCGATCCGCGCCGCACCGGCGAGGCCGAAGCCCGCAAGCTGATGGGTTCGCTGCCGGCGGTGGTCTGGCTGGGCTACGGCGTGCATGGCAACGAGATGTCCTCTCCCGAGGCGGCCCTGCTGACGGCCTATCATCTGACGGCCTCGCGCAAGGACAAGATGGTGGACGAGATCCTGGCCAACGTCCTGGTGATGATCGTCCCCACCCAGAACCCGGACGGCCGCGACCGTTTCGTGCACCACTTCGAGCAGGCCGAGGGCATCCAGCCGGATCCGCATCCGGCCGCCGCCGAGCACGCCGAGAACTGGCCCGGCGGACGCTCCAACCACTACCTGTTCGACATGAACCGCGACTGGTTCGCGGCCACCCAGCCGGAGATCCGCGGGCAGGTGAAGGCGCTGCTGGAGTGGTTCCCGCTGGTCTACGTGGATCTGCACGAGATGGGCGCCGATTCCACCTACTACTTCGCTCCCGAGGCGCATCCCTACAATCCGCACCTGACCCGCGAGCAGAAGGACAGCCTGGAGTGGTTTGGGCGCAACAACGCCCGCTGGTTCGACCGCTACGGCATCGACTACTTCACCCGCGAGGTCTTCGACGCCTTCTACCCGGGCTACGGAGCCAGTTGGCCGTCCTTCTACGGGGCCATCGCCATGACCTACGAGCAGGCTTCGACCCGCGGCCTGCTGGTGCGCCGCAGCGACGAGAGCCTGCTCGAATTCCGCGAGACGGTGCGCAACCACTTCGTGGCCTCGGTGTCCAGCCTGGAGACCGCGGCGCGCAACCGGCAGCGGCTGCTCGAGCAGTTCTACCGCTACCGCAAGAGCGCCATCGAGGAGGGCGAGCGGGAGAACATCCGCGAGTACATACTGCCGCGCCGCGGCGACACCGCCGCGGTGGACAAGCTGGCGGCCTTGCTGGCCGAGCAGGGCGTCGAGCTCAAGCGCGCCACCGCCGCTTTTCGCAACGCCGGCCAGGAGTACCCCGCCGGCACTTACGTTGTCCCGCTGGCTCAGCCGGCCAAGCGGCTCATCCGCACGCTGCTCGATCCCAACGTCCCCATGGACGAGAAGTTCCTGAAGGAACAGGAGCGCCTGCGCAGGAAGAAACTGCCCGACGAGATCTACGATGTCACCGCCTGGTCGCTGCCCACGGCTTTCAACATCGAGGCCATCGCCACCGCGGGTGTATCCCAGGGTAGCTTCGAACCCGCCAAGCCGCTGCGCATCCCACCCGGCAAGGTGAGCGGCAAAGCCACGGTGGCCTACCTGGCGGCGGGGGGCACGCGCGCCACGGCCCGCCTGATGGCGGCTGCGCTGCGTCAGGAGCTCCACGTGCTCTGCTCCGACAAGACATTCACGCAAGGCGGGCGGACATACCCTGCCGGGACGCTCATCTTCAAAGTGCAGGACAACCCCTCCGACCTGGCGGCGCGACTCGACAAACTAGCGGC
>VFZS01000347.1 GCA_016871095.1 Acidobacteriota bacterium | reverse complement strand
TTCCTTGGTTCCGAAACGGGCATAGTCCCACCACCAGCCGCCGTGGGTGGCGTAGTAGATACGTCCATCAGCGCCCTCTCCGAACTTGGAGTGAATCTTCGACTGCGGCCCGCGCTTCAGGTGCGACTCGCCGGTCAGATCGTTGAGATCTCCGACGTCGTGCATGCGGCCGGTCTTCGAGTCGTAGTACACCAGGTGCCCGCCGGAGCCGTGATAGGCCAGCCCGGCGTAGACTTTGCCGTCGCTGGCGGCCAGCAGCGCGGCCCAGTTGCCGTCCATCTGGTGGAGTCCCTCGAAGACGCGGTGATCCAGGCGCACCGAACGCTCCGCGCCGCAGCAGAGGCCCGGCAGAATGAGCGCCAGCCAGCCAAGCGGGATTCTCATGATTCGAACCTCACATCGGCCCCATTGTATACCTCCGGCGCCGCCAGCGGAAGAACCCAGGGCGCCAATTCAGGCTCACCAACTGACCACGGCGAAGGCGTAGACCTTCACTTCGGGCGCCGTGAACGAAACCACCCCATCGCGGCGCGTGAACTTCAGCTCGAGCGGCGCGCTCAAATCCGGCGAAATCAGCCTCACCTCTTTGACCTGAGCCTCGGCCGGCAGGCGGCAGGCCACCTCCACCGCCCGGACCGGGCTTCCACGTCCGGCGTTGTAGTTCACCAGGTGCACCAAGATCCGGTGGTGGTCCGCCTGGATCACCGGATTCGCCGCCAGGAACAGAGGACCGCTCACCAGCACCGGGAGTTCGTCCCGGGCGAGCCAGCGGATCGAGTCCACGATCTGCGCGGCGTTCCGGGGCAGTCTCCAGAAGATGTTGCCGATGGCGAAGTACCTCAGCGGCCCGGGCTTCTCGCCGTCAAACTGGATAGCCGGCAAATACGCCGTGCGCCCGCGTCCCACTTCCCGGCGAGCCACCTCGCCCGCCGTCTCGAGGGCCTGCACGCGTTCCTCGTAGGCACGGGCGGCAGGCAGGGATTCCACCAGCCCCTTCAGGCCCGGCTCCCTGCGCAGCCGGCGCCAGTGGTCGTAGGCGCCGGCCAGCCCGGTGGCGAGAAGGCCGCCCCCGTCCTCGACGAATCGCCGGATCCGCTCCAGTTGCCCGTCGGACAGACACTCCGAGTCCGGCAGGATGAGGACCTTGTATCGCGTCAGATCCTCCAGGTCTTCGTCGAAAACCAGCTCGAAGGGGATGCGCGCCTGAATCAGAGCCTGCTCCACCTGGATGGCGCTCAACTGGGCGCGAGCGTTGTGGTAGGCAATCGACGGAAACGAGCGCAGCACGGCGACGGTCGCCAGATCCCGGCTGCCCTGATAGTGGCCCCGCCAGGCGCGGTAGAAGGAGATATACTTCCGCATCTCGGGGGACAGCGGATCGGATCCCACGAAACCCAGGGTCTGATTGAAGGCCAGCGCCTCGGCCATAGCCACCGGCCGGCCCGAGATATACGTCAGCAGAATATTGCGGAACTTGCGCGCCAGCTTGTAACTGCGGATCTTCGAAATCAGGCGCCCGTCCTCCAGATACTCGGGCAGGTTCTCTTCCTCGGTCCAGAAACTCTCTGTCCACTTCAGCAGGCGGGCGTGATCCAGGCCCGCCATCCAGGCGCGATTGGCCCCGTTGATTCCGTGCGGGTTGATTTCGATGGCCACTTCGGGATTGAGCAATTTCGCGTACAGGGCCATCTCACGCAACGCGTCGGCCATCATTTGGCACCGGTAGTCGATCCACTCCTGGATGGCGGGGTCGAAAACGATCTCCATCCGCGCCGGGTCGTTCTGGGCGTTCCACTGCGGCGGGTTGACGTAGGCCACGTTTTCGAACCCGAAGCGCTCCCGGCGCTGCGCAGGCGTGTATTTGCGTCTCAGGAAGTCGCGGAAGCCGCGCACGCAGGCGCGGTCGTGACAGGAGTCGGGCTCCGGATTCAGGTCGAAGTTGTCGAAGTGGATGAAGTCGGTCTTGACCTCTTCGACGGCGTACCGGACAATGCGCTTCAGGTACTCGAGATACTCCCGGTTGGCGAAGCACGGCCGGTAGCGGTACGACTGCTGGTAACCATAAGTGAGCAGGATGGGCTTTCCGGCCGCGTCCCGCTGGATCCATTCCTGCGCCCGCGGTTCCTCGGCGAAGAAGGTCTCATACATCATGGTGTTCCACTGGATGTAAGTGTCCACCTTGAGACCGTGCCGGTGGGCCAATGCCGCGACACGGCGCGTGGCCTCCATCTCGGGCATCTCGGCCGCCATCCCGAAGCCCTTGTAGAGACTGGTGTGGAAGACCTCCACGCCCTGCTCCTTCAGACGCCGGATGACCTCCTCGCCGCGGTAGCGCTCGGCATTGCGCTCCCGGTCCACTCGCTGGCCGCCGCGGCGCACGAGGAAAAGATCTGGCTCGTGGCTGCCGCCCGCGTCAATCAGCCCGTTCTCGAGCCACCGTGCCCGGGGCAGCGACGTGACTTCCTGCCGCGGCGGCGCGTGACCGCACCCCGCCACCATCGCCAGCAGGCCGCTCACGGCCCACACATGCAGTCTCCACATTTCACGCCTCCGTTCGGTCCGCGATGCGGAAATCCGCCGCGGCGCCCGCATTCCGGTAGACTTCCCCGGTGAATGCATAGACTCTTCGGGCCTCAGCCAAATCCAGCGGCCGCTTCATGGCATCCACGGGGGAGACCAGTGACAGACGGCGGCCGGCCACTGCCGCGGCCACCTGCGGCAGATCGAAATGAAGCAGCACGTCGCGGATGAAGATCCCGGCGCCGTGCAGGTAACGATCCACGCCGGTGAGGCTGCGGTACGAGAGCAGGCCTCTCTCGAGAACGGCCTCGCTGATCCGCTCATCGAGCGCGGCGGCGAACAAGGCCCACAACGCGCCGGCGCCCTTGCCCACCAGGCGAATGCCGGAGGGTTCGGCCTCCGGACGGCTCAGCAGGTAGTCCACGGCGCGCACGACATCCGCCACCCGCATGCCGAAGAGGGAGGCATCCATGTACCAGGCCATGTAGGCCATGGCCGTGTCCACGTCGAAGAGGTGCCCGAATTCCGTGGCGGGCGAACCGGGCGGGTCGTGCGGCGGCCGGGTCTCTCCGATGCCGCGCACATCCACCGCCACCAGGAAGTTCCCCTGGCGCGCCAGCCGCTCGTAGAGGCCGAACTCCAGACCGTCGGCCTGCTTTCCGGCCTCATTGACGTAGAGCGTTGCGCGGGAGGGGCCGCGGTAACCGTCGGGGAGGAAGACCCAGGCGGGAATATAGATGCCAGGCTCGGACAGGAATTCGAGTTTCTCGACCCGGTAGCCCTTGCGCGGCGTGGTGACTAACTGCCGCGCGCCGAGCGGGCCGCCGCCGGGCTGATAGCGAATCAGCCGCGTGATCTCCTCGCGCATGCTGCGGCGGTAGGACTCCAGCTCCGCCGCGCTCGCCGGCGCCCGGCGCGGCGGCGGAAGCTTCTCCTGCTTGCGAAGAATGAGCGAGAAGATGCTGTGGCCCCGCTGCGAGTAGCGCAGCGAGCCGTTCGGGGTGCAGTATAGTCTCGCGGCGGGTTCGGGCTCGACATCCGGCTCGGCGCCGGGCCCGCGCCGCTGGTAGAACCAGCGTGAGAACCAGTCGGTTGTGGCGAGGCGGAGTTTCGAGGTCCAGGAATGCGGATCCGTGGATTCCTCGGTGGCGAATCGCTCCGGCGCCCCTAGTTGCTCGTAGCGCCGGCGAATGTGGGCGGCGGCGAGGTCGAATCGCGGTGAGTAGTGCTCGATCATGGCCAGCAGGGGACGCGGGGCGATGGCCACGTGCAGATCGCACTGGTCGATGCCGTGGACCGCCGCCGGGAACAGATTCTGCTCGACGTCCGAAGGCCCCACGCGGCTGCCGGGCTGGATTAGGAGCGGCCAGCGGTGCCCCGTGCCGCCCTGGTTAACCACCGCGCAGCGGATGCGCTCCTCGACCACCGTGGTGAACAGGGTCAGCGTTCCGCCGCCGGAGTGGCCCGCGCAGCCGATGCGCCGGGGGTCCACTTCAGGGCGGCTCTCCAGGTAGTCGATGGCCCGCACGGCGTCCCAGATGCGGTAGTGGGTCAAGTCTTCGCCCATCAGGATGAGGAGCTGCCCCGGCATCGAGTGTTCGTAGGTGGAACTGGTAGCCACCTCGGTCCGGCCAGTGTGCGGATTCCAGTATTGACGGCGCTCGCCCTGGCCGATGGGATCGTAGGCCAGCACCACGAAGCCGGCCAGCACCAGGTTGATGTAGGCCAACTGGTATTCCGGCTCCATGCGGGACCAGGGGTAGTGCCCGCAGGGCGAGATGATACCCGGATACGGAGGCTGGCCGGTGGCCGGGACGTAGAGGTTCCCCGTGACCCAGAAGTCCGGCCGGCTCTCGAACATCACGTTCTCCACCCGGTAATGGCGCCGCTCGAGGGTGGAAACCACAACCGGATTCAGCGGGGTCTTGGGCGGGAAACCGTGCACCATCTCGAGGACTTTGGCGCGCACGAAACGGTTCCGCTCCTCGATCTGAGATGGAGTGCGGATTTGACCGCGGCGCTCATCCCAGGCCGCAGCCAGCGCGTTCAGCCGGCCCGCCAGGTGGCCCAGCAGCATGTCCGGGAATTGCTCCGCGTAAGAGCGCTCTGCGGCCTGCATCGCGCCAGCAAGTGGAAGGCACAGGGCGGCGCCCAGCGCCCCCGTCTCAGCAAGAAATCGACGCCGATCGAGCGGAACCATGCGTGCATCCTTTCCCGCCGGACCTGCGGAGCCGGCAGGACCAGTAGTCAGAGATACCACATCCGCTGCGCCTCAGTGCCGTGCCGCACCCCCGCTCCGGCGACACAGGCCGGGGCCTTGTCAACCGAGTGGCCGCTGTGTAGAATTAATCAACATCGCGAGCGGGCGATGTGGATGGAGATGCAGGGAGGGAAAGTCGCATGAGACGCATAGGGTTGTTTTTGATCGTGGCGGCGCTGGCGGCGTCCGCCCAGACTACCGGCACCGCGACCTTGCGGGGCACGGTTACCGACCCCACTGGTGCGGCCGTGACCGGAGTCAAGGTGACGGCCACCAATGTCGCAACTTCATTCGTGTACGAAGGCACGACCTCGGCGGATGGCTCCTACTACATTCCTTATCTGATTCCTGGCAGCTACCGGCTGGCGGTGGAGGCCTCCGGATTCAAGAAGTACCTGCGCGACGGGATCATGCTGCGAACCGCCGAGATGCCGCGCCTCGACGTGCAGCTCGAGGTGGGCAGCGTCACCGAGTCGCTGACCGTCACCGCCGCCGCGCCGCTGCTGGAGACGGAAACCGCCGCCGCCGGCCAGATTCTCGGCGGCGACACCGTCATCAAGATCCCGGTGATGCAGAAATTCGTGCATCGTGTGCTGCTGTACATGCCGGGCACAACCAACATCAATGGCCAGCACATCAACGGCCAGCGCCAGCGCGCCATCGGCTACACCCTGGACGGCCTCGGCGCCAAGGAGCCGGTGGTAGGAAGATTCGGCGAGTACCGCGAGGCGGTGATCGCCAGTCTGGACTCCATCCAGGAATTCAAGGTCTGGACCACGGGCATGCCGGCCGAGTTCGGCCACGCCGCCGGAGGTCAGATGACCGCCGTCTTCCGCAGCGGCAGCAATGAATTCCACGGCTCCATCGAAGACCGCTACACCAACGGCGTGCTTATGCACCGCCACTACTTCGAGCCGCAGCGCCGCGACGGCCCGTTCACCTACCACGAATGGGGCGCCACGGCCGGCGGACCGCTCCTGCGCAACCGCACTTTCTTCTTCGCCGGATTCCAGCAGCACTACGAGCGGCTGCTGGAAGGCTTCATCGGCGACGTTCCCAGTCAGCAGATGTACGAGGGCAATTTCGATTTTGGCCCCGGCGCCTATCCTATCTACAGCCCCTTCACTACGCGCCAGGAGGGCGCCAACTGGGTGCGGGATCCCTTCCCCAACAACCGTATCCCGGCGTCATTGTTCGATCCGGTGGCCAACAACGTCCTGGCCCTGAAACCGTGGCGCGAGGCCACCGTGCCGGGCATCGTCACGCCCAGCGGCCCACAGCAGAACCTGTCTTTCACCGCGCCGGGGGCCTACACCTTCGAGCGTTATGACCTCAAGATCGACCACCAGTTCAGCTCGCCGCACAAGATCTTCGGACGCT
>VFZS01000346.1 GCA_016871095.1 Acidobacteriota bacterium | reverse complement strand
GAGGAGGTGGCCGGCAAGCCGCTGGTGCTCGCGGACTTCCAGCGCGCGCCCGGCAAGCTGTACGTGGGCCTGCCGCGCGCCATGAGCGTCCTGGAGTGGTATCCCTTCTGGAGCCGCTACTTCGCCGAGCTGGGCATTGAGACGGTGCTTTCGCCGGTGACTGATCCAGCCATCGCCGCGCACGGCGTGGATCTGGCACTGGCGCAGCCTTGCTACCCCATCCAGGTGGCTCACGGGCACGTCAAGGCGCTGCTGGACGCCGGGGTGGACTACGTGCTGACGCCCAACGTCCTGGACGCGGAATCCGGCCCCGACGGCGGCACGGCGCACTTCTGCCCCTGGAATCAGACCCTGCCCTTCGTGCTGGCCTCCGCGCCGGGCCTGGAGGAACACCGGCACAAGTTCCTGGTCCCGGGGCTGCACTTCCAGTTCGGGCCGGAGTACGTCCAGCGCGGGCTGGCGGAAGCCGTGCGCCGGCTGGGCGTCTCGCGCCGCGCCAGCGACCGGGCGGCCGGCGCCGCCTACGCCGCGCAGCGCGAGTTCCAGGCGCGCCTGCTGGCCGCCGGGCGTCAGGCTCTCGAGGTGCTGGATGAGACCGGCGAGCCGGGCATCCTGCTGGTGGGCCGCGGCTACAACATCTACGACCGCAACGTCAACTGCGACGTGCCCCGCAAGCTGCGCCACCGCTACGGCGCCAACGTCATACCCATCGACTTTCTGGTCAGCGGCAAGGAGTCCATCACCGACCTGCACCCCAACATGTTCTGGAGCTCCGGGCGCAAGATCCTGGCCGCCTCCCGGCTGGCCAGCACCCGCCCCAACCTGCACGTGGTCTACATCTCCAACTTCAAGTGCGGGCCGGACTCCTACATCAAGCACTTCACCCACCAGGCGGCGGGCTCGCCCCTGCTGGTGCTCCAGTTCGACGGGCACGGCAACGACGCGGGCTACATGACCCGCTGCGAAGCCTATCTGGATAGCAAGGGAATCCTCAGATGTTACAAGCCGGCGGAGTCGGCCCTGGCGGCCGGCGCGAGCCACTGAAGGGCAAGAAGGTCTACATCCCCCCGATGGCCTACGGCAGCGGGCGGACCTTCGCCGCCGCCTTCCGCGCCGTGGGCATCGACGCCGACATCACGCCGCCCTCCGACCATCGCACCACCGAGCTGGGCGCCAAGTTCACTTCCGGCGACGAGTGCTACCCCGCCAAGGTCACCATCGGGGATTTCTTCCGGGTGCTGGAGGCGCCGGGCGTGGATCCCTCACGCATCGTGCTGTTCATGCCCACCGCCGAGGGTCCCTGCCGCTTCGGCCAGTACGCCACCTACCTGCGGCACGTGCTGGATAACAGCGGATACCCCCACACCCGGGTGCTCTCGCCCACTTCCGGCAACGCTTACGAGGGTCTGGGTGATAGCGCCGGCGCTTTCCTGCGCACCGGCTGGCGGGCCCTGGTGGCCGCCGACATCCTGCAAAAGCGGCTGCTCCAGGTGCGGCCCTACGAACAGAATCGGGGTGACACGGAGGCCGTCTTCGAGCAGTGCCTGGACGATGTGTGCGCCGTCATCGAATCCGCGCCCATCGAGCCGCCGGTTCAACTGAAGGCCCTGCATGCGGCCATGGTGCGCTGCCGCGACCGCTTCCGGCGGGTCCCCGTGCGGGGCGATCGCACCGCGCCGCTGATCGGCATAGTGGGTGAGATCTTCTGCCGCCTGCACACCTTCTCGAACGAGAACCTGATCCGCCGTCTCGAGGAGTACGAAGCCGAGGCCTGGATCTCCGACCTCACCGAGTGGGTCTGGTACACCACCGCCGAGCATTTCCGCAAGCTGAGGCTCACCGGCAGGCTGATCTCCCGGGAAGCCCTGGGGGCCTGGATCCGCAAGCGGGTGCAGCAGCGCGACGAGCACGTCCTGCTGGGACCTTTCCACGAGGAGTTCGCCGGCTACGAGGAGCCGCCCGTCTCCGAGGTGCTGGAGTGCGCCCGTCCCTATCTGCCCCAGGACGGCGCCTTCGGCGAGATGGTGCTCAACGTGGGCAAGGCCATCTGCCTGGCGCGCCGCGGCGTGGACGGCATCATCGACATCAGCCCCTTCACCTGCATGAACGGCATCGTCTGTGAAGCCATTTACCCGCGCTTGAGCCGCGACCTGGGCGGCATCCCCATCCGCAACTTCTACTTCGACGGCACCCAGTCCGACCTGGACCGCGACCTCGGCGTCTACCTGGAGCTGGCCCGCAGCTACCAGCGCCGCAAGAAGTTCCCCCGGCCATAGAACGGGGACAGGCCGCCCTGTCCACGGAGGGACAGGGTAGCCTGTCCCCGTTCCTGTCCCCGTTACCGCTACTTCACCGGGTAGCGCAGGATGGTCCGCAGCTTTTCCGGAGCCACCCGCCGCGGGTCCGACAGGTAGATCTCGTGGTGCGGGCCTTTCATCTTCAAACCTTGCTCTTCCGCAAAGGCCGCCATCCGGGCGATGGTCGGCAGCTCGTCGCAATAGGGACCCACGTGCAGCAACTGCACGCACCGCCCCTCCCGGATGGTCTCCAGCTTCACCTGGGCCGCCTCGGCAGCCTTGCCCCGGGCCTGAATCTCGGCCAGGGCGGCCTTGAGGTCGCGCGCCGTGATGAAGTCCGGTACCCGGACGATGAGCTTCCACTCCAGCGTCTCGGTGGCCTGCTCGGAGAAGGCCTCTCCGCTGGGTGTCCAGTAGAGGCCCTCCAGGTGGCACACCTTGTAGTCCTGCCCGGCGAACTTCTTGGTCATCTTGACGGTGAAGGCCATGGTGTACAGCGCGCCGATGGCGGCTTGAAACTCCGGACCGCCCGGCTTGGCCGTGCCGGCGAAGGTCAGGTACTTGGCTGGGCTTACCTTGACCAGCACCGGCTTCTTCGGGGCTACGTACTCGGCTTTGAACTCCTTGTAGAGATCCAGCTTCTCGGGCTTTGCCATGAGGTCCTCCACCGTCTATTCTAGTTACTGGAGGTGGTGCGTGAGACGATTTCTTCTTGCTTTGCTGCTGGCGGGGATGGCGGCGCTCCTGTTCGCCCAGCCGCCCAGGATTCAGACCCTGATTATCACCGGGCAGAACGCCCATGACTGGCGCGCGGTGACCCCGCCGCTGCGCAAGGCCCTCGAGGAGACGGGACGCTTCGAGGTGCGCGTGACCGAGGAGTTCCGCGGCGCGGGCCCGGAAACCCTGGCCCCCTACGACCTGGTGGTGCTTCACTACCACGACCGCGGCAGCAGGCCCGACCTGCGCTGGGGCGAGCGCGCCGACAAGGCGTTGCTCGATTTCGCCCGCTCCGGCAAGGGAGTGGTCGTCTTTCACTTCGCCGTGGCGGCCTTCAACGGCTGGGAGGAGTACGAGAAGCTGTGCGGCGCCAACTGGCGGCCCAACCAGGGGCACCACTCCCCGGCCCACGATTTCGTGGTGGACATCAAGGATCCACTCCACCCCATCACCAAGGGCCTGAAGAAGTCCTTCCCGCAGCCCAAGGACGAGTTATACGCCAATCTGAAGTGGCAGCCCGAAGGGACCTATCACGTGCTGGCCACGGCCTATGACGACCACGCCCGTTATGCGGGCAAAGCACGTCAGCCCATCCCCGGTCCGGGCATTCATCAGCCCATGATGTGGACTCTGCAATACGGCCAGGGCCGTGTGTTCACCACCGTGCTGGGGCACGACGCCCCCGCCGTCGAAACCCTGGCTTTCAAGGTGACCTTCACCCGCGGGGCCGAGTGGGCCGCCACGGGCAAGGTGACCCTGCCCATCCCGCCCGAAATGGCGCAATAAACCTGGGGACAGCCCGCGTGTTTCCGGGTTACCGGAAGATCCCTGCCTGGTCCCACTTGGCGATGACGTCGGCCGCCAGCGCGGTCATCTTCTCGACCACCGCCTTGAAGTAGGCGTCAGCCTTGGCCTGATCGAAGCGCGGGTGGCCCTCGCCCGGCTTGTAGAGGATGATCGAGGACGGGAACGGATAGGCCGACCAGGCGCCTTCCCCTGGCTGGGGCGTCTCCGTGGCAGCGCTCAGCCGCTCACGCTTCACCAGCTTAGGGTCGATTACCTGGATCAACGCCGTCTCGTTCCAGCCCGCGTGCCCGCCGGCTTCCCCGAACACCTTCAAGTCCACATCCGAGCAGTACGCCCACCAGTTGGCCACCAGCGTTCTCACCCGGTGCGCGCGCCCGGCTTTCTCGGCCAAATCGTTGAGGATCGCCGTCTGCGGCCCGCCGTGCCCGTTGATCACGATGATATTGCGGAAGCCCAGGCGCGCCAGGCCGTTCAGAACGTCCCCGACGTATGCCCGGTAGGCCGCCTCGTTGATCGTGAAACCACCCGCGAAGGCATCCAGATCTCCGGTCACGCCGTACGGCACCAGCGGAGCTACCAGCGCGTGCAGCTTCGGCGCCATGGCGCGCGCCAGCGCCAGCGCCACCGTGGAGTCCGTACCATTGTGGATTACGCCGTGGGCTTCCAGCGTACCCGTGGGCAGCAACACCGTCTGGATCTTCGCCGGTATCAGTTCGCGGAACTCCATCCAGTTCAGGTCGGCCAGGTCGCGCGAGGGCGTTTGCGCAGCCAGCGGCGTCGAGCCGACGAATGACAGCAGAACAAGCAGCACTCCATGCCTTTGCATGGCACCTAGCGTAACATCCCCAACGGGGTGGGGGAACTTAGTTGCGGTACGCACTGCCGCGCGGCAGGACGCGCAGGACGACCACAACCCGAGCCGTGAAGTCAATGCGGAACCGGACGCGCCAGTCGCCGACTCGCAAGCGCCACTCGGCTTCTCGTCCCCTGAGCTTCCGGAGGTCGCCGCCAGGCCCGGTGGCGAGCGTATCAATCGCAGACCTGATGCGCCCCTGGTCCTTGGGCGTCAGACGCTTCAACTCCCCCTCCGCCCGCCCAGTGACGACGACTCGCCACAGCGAGCCATCAATCATGGGCTAGCTCCGCGCGGACCTCCTCCCACTCTCTGGCTTGTCCTCGCCGGTACTCCTCCCAGCCCTCCTGAGCGCTCCGATCCTCCTCGGAGCCGATGGGTTCATCGTCCTCCGGCGCCTCTCTCAGCGCCCGCAAGAACGGGTCGTCGTTCGCGCTGGATAGGAATTCCAGGAAGCGACGGGCGGCATGCACATCCGCCTCGGGCAGCGCCTCTATCAGTTGGTGCAGCTCCTCTTTGGCGGTCACCCTCTCATCTCCTGCTGAATAGCCTGCGGGCCCTCTGATTAGATCTTACCGTGAATCCAGAGACTCAGCGCACCAGGTGGAAGGCGGCCTGCCGCTGGAGCACCCACGCGGCGCGGCCGGCCGCGTCGAGGGCCATGTCTTCCTCCTGGCCGATCCACAGCTCCTGGTTGCCCCACTCGGGCACCGGCGTGGTGGCCGCTAGCTCAATCGAGAACCAGGTGTTCGGCAGCAGCACGATGTCGCCGCGGCCGGGCACGCCCTGCTGGCGGTCCCATAGCCCGATCAGCGGACCAGAGCCGTGGCCGTGGTCGCCCACCGGGTGACAGTAGATCGAGCCGTTGATGCCTTCGGCCTTCATGGCCGCCAGCGCGTCGGCCAGCACCTCGTTGCCCGAGCGTCCCGGCCGCGCGCGCTCCATGACGATGTCCTGGAGGCGGTTGGCGTTCCTCAGCGCCTGCTTGATTCCCGCCGGGACGTCCTTCTCGCCTTCGCGCAGCACGTACCCCATGTGCTGGGTATCGGTGTTGAGGCGCAGGGCGGTGAAGCCGAAGTCCACGTGCAGCACGTCGCCGCGCTCGATGACCACCGGGGCTTCGTCACGCAACAGGCTGACTCCGGTTTTGGCGGGCTTCTGCACCCGCACGGAGGGCTGGAACCACACGGTGTGGCCCATCCCGGCGACCTGCTCGCGCAGCCACCACACCACGTCCAGGTTGGTGGTTTTGCCCGGAATGATGACCTCGCTCGAGAACGCCCGAGTGATCAGGTGGTGCGCGATCTCCATCATGTGCCGGTAAGTGGGCAGCATCTCGGGCAGGCGCACCCCGATATACTCGACCGTCAGGTTCTCGGCCCGCACCAGGCGCCGGCTCCACACGGGGCCCAGGGCGTCGTCGAGTTTCTCGCGCTCGCCTGCCGAGAGGCCGTCGGCGAAGGCGTGCGTGTGGGAGATGTTCACCGCGATGGTG